>CAZNGQ010000148.1:0-6919 GCA_964572095.1 uncultured Oscillospiraceae bacterium | reverse complement strand
GTATGGCAAAATGAAGCGCATAATAATGTAGAATGTGCACAACAGGGGTGGAGGTAAGTGTCCGGAAGGACAAGGGGTTGAGGGGCCGCCGATGAAACAAGTTGACAACGACACAAATGGCTCGATAAAGAAGGCCCGGGTCGACCGACTCGTCCTCGTAGCAGGACTGGTGCTGATGGTTGTCCTAATCGGGCTGTTCCTGTTTTCCAGGTTGCCGATGTGGGGGGACGCGAAGACAACCACGGGTGCATCAACGGCCGATTCGGTTATGGAGGAGGACCGGCTGAAGGCCATTTTGGCTGCGGCCCCTACATTGGAAGGCGCCGTCAAGGTAATCCGGGAAATCGATGGGTTCAACCGCGTAACGTATGAAGCCGTGGCCGGCAATCCATACGGTGCAGCTGCCGGTGACTATCTTGGCGAGTATAAAAAAGAGGTCGTTTTTCTCCAGAATGAAATAGGCGGGGTCGCGTTGATTCCGAATGTTGTCGAGAGAATGATGGCTGCAAACAAAGATGCAATCGTCAATCCCGTTGATATCACGGAGATCAACGATACAACCGAGGTGGAGATAGGCTTTTCGAAGAACAAAGAAACGGACTTGTCTATCCCACGGGTTGTTGCCATCGACTGCCAAGGTAAAACCGTATCCCTATCAAACCTGATAACCGACCAGGTCGTGACCAATCAGCATGTTTATTCGCCCGAGAAAAGCATTTTGCCGGACGAATTTGTTGTGGGAATCGGGTGCCTGGAGGTGCCGGAGAGAGATCTTCCAACCATATTCGGCGATTTCAGCACCCGTCCGTACTTCGAGGGGATGGCTCCACTTGGCAGGAGAATGGCGACAACGGATAAACTTGTCGGTCTTGGTTATTCCGGTATGGGCGGGATCAAGATTCTAGATGGAGACGATTTTATGAGGCTGGGAACCTGCCTTGTTTTTCTGATCGACATCAACTTGAGTTAGCCCTACAAAAAATCCATATTGCCAATTTCCGCCGTTCCAAACGCTTCTATGGTTGGAGGGCTAAATAATGGGTGATTCCGCCACGTATGTCCTGATCGCCGCAGAAAACGGGCCGGACCTGTCCGCCCTGCTGCATGCGGTCGCCCGGCGCGAGCGTACGGCGTTGGAGTCCCTCTACCACGCATGCCGGCAGGGGATATTTGCCGTCGCGCTGGCCGTCACGAGAGACCGGCAGCTTGCGGAAGACGTTCTGCAGGACACGATGCTGTATCTCTGGGAGCATGCGGATGCCTATCGCCGGGATGGGCATCCAAAAGCATGGATCTGCACGATCGCGCGTCACTTGGCCATGGATCTGATGCGCAAGAACAACCGCTCGGTCCTGCTCGAATCCTGGGACGAGGTCCCGGAATCGGCGGGGCGGATGCTGCCGGCGGACACCGAGTCCGACCTGGCGCTGAGCCTGGCGATCGGACAGCTGCCGCCCGCGGAAGCGCAGGTGCTGGTCCTGAGCGCCTTTGCCGGGCTCTCCCACGGGGAGATCGCCGGCCTGATGGACATTCCCTACTACAAGGTACGTTACCGCTACCGCCGGGCGATCGGCAAGCTGCGGATCCTGCTGGCGGACGACGAATGAGGAACGGATTATGAAAAAGGACAAGAGACTGAGCAAGGATAGTGTGCTGGCCAGGCTGGATAGCGCCCGGCTGGCGGTGCCCGACCGGTGGTCGGTGATCGAGGGCCAGCTGGACACACGCAACTTTGATGTCGCGGCGCGGGATATGGAAAGTACGGGTGCCACCATTCGGGTGCCGCAGCGCAGGATACCCCGGTTGGTTCCGGTGTTCAACATCCTGCTGGCGCTGGTCCTCGCGACCGTCGCGGGCATGATCTGGATGAGCCGTGAAAAGTCTACGCCGGCGGGGACCACGGTACCTGCCGCCATCGCGACGACCACGGCGGTACGGCCGACGGGGGAGGATGTGCCGCGATATCCGGTATCATCCAGATGGGTCACGATGCTCTTCCGCAGCACTGCATTGACAACGTGCCGATCCGGCGCCATCGACCGGGTGGAGCGGTTTGATCCGGATACCGGCGACTGGACGCCGGTGCTGCCTCATTATCGCTATGCCTTTGACGCGGGAGCCGGCACAATGTACGGGTACAGCTTGAAGTTCGCGATGATCGACCTGGACGAGTATCCGCTCGAACCCGGCCTGTACCGCGCGTCGATGTCGATCCAGCGAGTGGGGAAGGAGCCCGCGGTCAGCCGGGCGGAGTTCGAGATCGTCGAGTCCGGACGCAATCCGGAGCTGGCGCTGGGCCTCCTCAAAGACCCGAGAGCGTTGCCGTCGGATCTGGCCTACGGTGTCGACGGACTGGACTGGGGGATGAGCAAGGCGGAAGTGTTCACCGCGCTGGGTCTGACCGAAGCCGATTTCACCCGGGACGGCGACACGTATGCCCGCACCGAGCCGATGCGGTTCCGCTACCCGGACGTGGACGCCATCGCCTCCTACACGTTTGAAAACGGGGAGCTGAGCGCGGCCCAATACAACGTCGTGTCGGTTTCCACCGACAACCTGTATCAGGTCTGCGGGCAACTGGCCGGGTTGCGGAAAGAAAATATGAGAGATGACCCGGTTTTCATGCTGGAGTCAGAGTATTTCGCCTGCCTGATCTCCGGCGGAAACCGCGGCAGCTCCATCACGGGTCAATTAAGTATCGAGGGGAGTGTGCGGGGCGTCACGGTGAAGCTGTCACCGTATCTCACTGGAGAAGTGCCCCAGAACGCGACCTCACAGGTAAAACCGATTGGTGAGGTCAACGGCATCCCGCAATATCCTGTCAACGCAGAGTCGATCATGCTGACGTTCCGCCATGAGTCGCTGATCGGTGCCTATTCGATGAGTGTCAACAGGTACGAATGGTTCAATCCGGCGACCGGAAAATGGCAGCAGGTCATGCAGGGGCGATACAGCGGGATGGGTCCGCTCTCGAATGAAGCGACCTACACCCGAAACTGGTATACCTACATGCTCAGCATCGGAGATCCGCTGTTTGAAGCGCCCCTGCCTGTCGGCCATTATCGGGCGTATATGACGATCCACACCGTGGACAAGGCAGCGTCCACCGTCACGGACACGGAAAGCGTCCTGGAGTTCGATCTGGTGGAATGGGGCTGATCGAAATCGTTTGCACATGGACCGGGGGAGGAACGCAAGATGGGGGATGTTTCGAGTCGTAATATGGATCCAATGATTGCATTCCGTCAGAGCCACCGCCTGCCCTGGTGGCTGGTGGCGCTCGACGCGGTGCTGATCCTGATCATCGTCGGAACGCTGGCGTACCTGGTGATCGAGATGAACAACCTGCTGGAAGGCAAGAGGGACACCCATCCCACGGCGCCGGCGATGGAACAGGTCGCCGGTCTGCCGGAGTGGCTGGAGATCGGGACTTAACGCGGGGTTTGTTCCCTCGGTCTGCGAAATGAAAGAAGCACCTCGATTTCCATCGGGGTGCTTTCCTCTACCCTTCGAGCAGCGGCCGGATAGCCTCATGCATTAGATCCAGCGCGGTTTCACCGGCGTCCATCCAGGCTTTTGTGTCGGCCTTGTCCTGCCCCGATGCCTGCACGACACGATACAGGTAGACCTTGAGTTTGGGTTCGGTGCCGGAGGGACGGACCGCATACCAGCTGCCATCGTCAAAAAAGTAGCGCAGGACGTCCGATCGGGGGAAAACCAGCGGCTCTGGTGCTCCGGTCGGCTGGCCGTCCGCGGTGTACGCCTGTGCCGTTCCGGCCTGCAGGTCTTCCGTCCGGACCAGGCGCGCGTCGCCGATCCGGTGGGGGGCGCGGGTGCGGAACGCTTTCATGATCGCGTCGATCTGCGCGCGTCCGTCCAGCCCCTCGCGGACGAGGTTCAACGGTCGGGCGGCGTGGTAGCCGTACTCGTTCCACAGCCCGGTCAGCATGTCCCAAAGCGTACGGCCTTCACGGCGGCAGCGGGCGGCCGCACGGCACAGGAGCAGCGAGCCGGACAGGCCGTCCTTGTCGCGGACGAGCTTGCCGACCGCGTATCCGATGCTTTCCTCGAATCCCAACACATAGTCGTAGCCGTTGGCCTCGAGTTCAGGAATGGCGCCGCAGATGTTCTTGAACCCGGTCAGGGTCTCATGGACGTATACGCCGGCGGCGTGCGCGATCGCGACGCACAGGTTGTCGGTCACGACTGTTTTCACAAGGGCGGGATGCGCGGGCAGCCGGCCGTTTTCATGCAGGCTGTCCAGGATGTACCGGGTGAGCAGCGCGCCGGTCTGGTTTCCAGACAAGTGGCGGTAAGTGCCGTCCGGGTCGGGGATCATCGCGGCGAAACGGTCGCCGTCCGGATCGGTCGCGATCACAAGGTCCGCGCCGATGCGGCGGGCTTCGGCCTCGGCGAGGTCGAACGCCGCGCGGAATTCGGGGTTGGGGGTGGAGAGCGTCGAGAAGTCCGGGTCGGGCTGCATCTGGGCCTCGACGGCGTGGACGTCGGTGAACCCGTCCTCGCGCAGCAGCCGCAAGGCCTGGCGCCCGGCGGTCCCGGACAGCGGGGTATAGAGCACCCGTAACGGCGGCTGGGCCAGCCCGCCGCCGCCGGGCTCGATCCCGTCCGCGAGGGCATGGACGCCCGCGAGGTAGGCGTCTTCGGGCTCGGTGCCGAGCTCGGTGATCCGGCCGTCGCGCAGGGCTTCGTCGTAGTCCGCGAGCTTCAGCCGATCGTAACCGGTCTGCGCGTCGTCCTGCATGATCGCCATGACCGCGGCCGCGTCCTGCTCGGAGATCTGGGTGCCGTCCGAGAAGTAGACCTTGTAGCCGTTGTAGACTGGCGGGTTATGGGACGCCGTGACCATGACGCCGGCATCGCACCCGAGATGGAGCACGCTGAACGCGAGGAGCGGGGTGGGGATGTATTCGGGGAACCGCAGCACGCGGATGCCGTGCGCCGCGAGCACGCAGGCCGTGACGCGGGAAAACTCCAGGGAGTGATGACGGGTGTCGAACCCGAGGGCGACGGTCGGGGCGCGGCCGGTCATGCCACGGGTGAGGTACAGGGCCAGCGCCTGCGTCGCGCGGGCGACGGTGTACCGGTTCATGCCGTTTGTCCCGGCGACCATTTTTCCGCGGAGCCCGGCGGTGCCGAATACAAGCGGGGCGGAGAAGCGCTCCCGGATGGCGTCCGGCCGGTTCACGATCGCGTCCAGCTCGGATCGGACGGACTTGTCGAAAAAGGGCCCGTCCCGCCAGGCGGCAAACGCCGCGGCCTCGGGGGAGAGTCGGCGCGCGTCGTCGTCCGGCGCGCCCTTGTCGTGGGTCAGCGCCAGCTGCAGCCAGGCGACCGAGCGCCAGGAACCGAGCTTGTAGCCGGATTCTTCGTAGAGTCCGACCGGGATGAAGCCCAGGGACTGGTGGAGGGCGATGCTGGCGGCGTTGGGTTGGGTGATCCCGGCGTAGGCGCGGTGGAAACCGGCCTCGCGCAGCAGCCGGATGAGCTCGGTGTAGAGCTGCCGGCCGTATCCCCGGCGGCGGACATCCTGCCGCAGGTACACCGTGACGGAGACGGAGTAGCGGTAGGCTGCGCGCTCGTGGAACTGCGACGCGTACGCGTAGCCCAGGATGGCGCCCTTGTCGTCCGGGTCGTCGGATTCGAGCACGAGCCAGGGGTAGCGGGAGCCGATGCGCGCGATGCGGCTGCGCATCTCGGCCGCGTCCGGGGGGTCCACCTCAAACGTGATCGCCGTTTCGCGCACATACGGCTCATAGATCGCCGCGATCGCCGACGCGTCGGTCAGCAGGACCCGGCGGATGCGGGTGGCGCCGGCGGGGGCCATGTCACGCCCGCCGCGCTTGGGCGGCGTAGTAGTTGATCAGGCAGCCTTCGAGCAGGATCTCCTTCTCGTCCGGCGTGAGCGCGGCGATGTGGAGCAGGATATCGCTGACCTTCTCACCCGAGACGACCTTGGCGGGGATGTCGGACAGCCCCTTTTCAACGGCGTCCCGGACATCGGGCACGAACACGTAGTCGCCGGGCTCGTAGGCAAAAGGCTCATCCGCGTCGATCGTGAACGGCAGGATGCCCCAGTTGATGCAGTTGCTGCGGTACCGCTTGGTCGCGTACTCGCGGGCGATGTTGGCCATGCCGCCGAGCACTTTCTGGCAGGAGGCCGCCTGCTCCCGGGCGGATCCGTCGCCGGGCTTGTTGGCAAAGACCGCCGATCCGATGGCGGTTTTGGCCAGCAGCTCCGCGGGGGTGCCGAAGCCTTTGCCGCCGAAAGTCAGCGCGGAGACGACATCCTGCGGCAACGGCCGGACCGTGGTTTTTGCGGCAATGGCCGCCACCGCCTCGCGCCGCGCGGCGTCGAGCTCCATGACGGCCTTGGAGCGGCCGACATAGGCGGGATCGCGGCGAGACAGCGTGAACTCCGCCAGGCGCAGCGGGTTGGAGCGGTACGAGGAGGTCTCGCCCGAGGGGATGAGCTCGTCGGTCGTGGTGACCGGGTCGCGGATGACGCTGGCGAGACGCAGCAGCAGGTGTTCGGTGAGCGGGTACATGCGCGGCCAGTCGGCGATGTTGGGGCCGAACTTGAGTTCTGTGGACGGATCCGGCTTGCCGAAGCCCTGGTACACGCGGCGGTCATACGGCGACCGGTCGTAGGTGTAGGTCAGGTCGGGCACCTCGTAGTCGACATCGGCGGCGGAGGTGAGCCGGCCGCCGTTCGCCGCGGTGGCGGCGATGGAGCGCGCGTCCATCAGGGCGACGGCCGCGATCTGGCCCTGGCCGGGCTTGGAACCCTCTCGGCTGGGGAAGTTTCGTGTCGTATGGCGGATGGACAGCCCGTTGTTGGCCGGGACGTCGCCCGCGCCGAAGCAGGGGCCGCAGAACGCCGGCTTGGAGACCGCGCCCG
>CAZNGQ010000147.1:5346-6995 GCA_964572095.1 uncultured Oscillospiraceae bacterium | reverse complement strand
ATTCCATGAATACGATAAAACCCCTCGAGCCCGCGCTGCTGATCCTGTTCGGCACGACCGGAGACCTCGCGGCGAAAAAGCTGTTCCCGGCATTGAGAACGTTGCACGACAACGGAGACCTGCCCGCGTCCGCGACGATTCTCGGCGTCGGACGCCGCCCCTGGAACGACGACGAGTACCGGTCGCGCATCGCGGACTCGATCCGTGCCGCTTCCGGCGACGCGATCGCTTCCCCCGATTTTCTCGGCCGCTTTTACTATCACGAGATGGACATGCGGGACAACGCGGCTTATGACACCCTGCGCATCCATGCGGACGAACTCGCGGCAACCCGCGGATTCGGCGCCAACCGCGTTTTTTTCCTGGCGACCGCTCCCGACCTGTTTCCCGTCATCGCCGACAACCTGGGCCGGACCCATCTGGCCGACGGCGGCGGGGGGTTCCGACGGCTCATGGTGGAAAAACCCTTCGGCCGCGATCTGGCCAGCGCCCGGTCGTTCAACGAGAGCCTGTACCGGTGGTTTGACGAGGGGGAGATCTTCCGGATCGACCACTATCTCGGCAAGGAGATGCTGCAGAACATCCTGGTCCTCCGCTTCGCCAACCGGCTGTTCGAACCAGTCTGGAACCGGGACCACATCGACCATGTGCAGATCACCGTGCGCGAGACGCGCGGGGTGGACCAGCGGGGCGGCTATTACGAAAACGCGGGCGCATTGCGGGACATGGTCCAGAGCCATCTGCTGCAGCTGGTGGCCCTGCTGGCGATGGAGAAGCCGGTCTGTTTCGACGCGGAATGCGTGCGGGACGAAAAGGTGAGCGTCCTCCGCAGTCTGCGCCCCCTGGATCCAGACCGGATCGGCCAGGAAGCGGTCCTGGCACAGTACGCCGCTTCCGGCGGGGGTCCGGGATATCGGCAGGAGAAGGGCGTGGATCCGGACTCCGGAACCGAGACGTATTCCGCTTTGAAATTATGCGTCGACAACGACCGATGGCGCGACGTGCCGTTCTATCTCCGCACCGGCAAGGCGCTGGACCGGAACGCGGCGGATATCGCGGTCGTGTTTAAGAAGGAAGTGTACGGGCTGATGGACCCGTTCGACGAACCGGACGTCCTGATTTTCCGGATCCAGCCCCTGGAGGGTGTGGATCTGCACTTCAACATCAAGAAACCGGGCACGGTATCGACCGTCACCCAGGTCGGTATGGATTTCTGTCAGTCGTGCCGATTCCCGGGGCAATCACCCGACGCCTACGTGCGCCTGATCCGCGACGCCTGGACGGGAGACCCCGGACTGTTCACGCGATGGGACGAGATCGAGGCATCCTGGACATTGATCGACAGCATCCAGGATGCGCGCGGCCGGATCCCGTTGGAGGAGTACCCCCGCGACAGCCGCGGACCAGCGTCTGCCGACCGGCTGATCGGGCAGGACGAACGCCAATGGATCGACCCGGACGAACGGACCCCCGGAGACAGTTGCGGGTTGTGCGAGCGACCTTAAGCGAATCTGAAATGCGGATGCGACGTATCAGTCCGGCAGGTCCGTTGTGGCCTCGGCCGTGATTTTCATGTCGGCTTTGCGGAGCTTGTCGCGCTCACGCGTCCTGTAATCGCCGGCGCGCAGGGCGAGCCTGTCCAGAACCGG
>CAZNGQ010000147.1:0-5246 GCA_964572095.1 uncultured Oscillospiraceae bacterium | reverse complement strand
GACGAGTCCCACCAGGATACGGCATAGTAGACCTCGTTGACGCTGCCGACAAACAAGCCGCTGAAAAGGAACAGGAGCATGATGACCTTGGTGGCCGGAGGCATGTGCAGGCGATGCCCGATTTCGAAAAGGAACGGGACAAAGAGCGCCGCGGCGGTCATGGATGCCTGCCCGACATAGACCCAGTTGCCGTCCCGGATGACCGCGACGAGGGTGCAGGCCAGAATGACGAGCAGCAGGACAGCGCACAGGAAACGGGGGATGCGTTCGCTCGTTCTCAACATCGTTCTCCTTTGCTGCGTGCAACGGCCGGAAACCGGTCAGAACCATGTGCCACTTATGATTATGGCATAAAAGCAATACGATGCAATGGGTTTTTCGGAACATATGTTCATTGGCTGTGATAAGATGGGATGGGTAAAAACCGCGTGGACCGGAGGCTCGTCATGACGCAGCAGGCCAGCAGGCACATCACGATCGGACAGGCGAAGGATTTTCTCGCGACGCTTCATTTCCAGGCCGGAGACGGCGCCGGGTTGACCGGCGCCTGTGTCGGACCGAACGCCGACCCGGAAAACGCGGCGCGGATCCTGGCGACCGTGCGCCGGCTCGGCTGTGTCCAGTACGACCCCCTCGACGTCGTCGGGCGCAATCACGACCTGGTCCTGCAGAGCCGGGTGCCGGACTATCGCCCGGACCAGCTGGACCGGGCCCTGTACGGACCGCTTCCGCGCACGCTGGTGGAGGGGCTGGACAAGAACCTGGCCTTGTACCCGGTCGAGGACTGGCCCTGCCTGGAGCGCATGAGAAGCCGCATGTTCGCGAACTACGGCACCCGGCCGGCCGTAGCCGACGTGCTGCCGGCCATACGCGAGCGGTTCGGCGACGGAGGGCCGCTTTCGTCGGACGACCTCGAGTACGGGGACAAAGTGGATTGGCCATGGGGGCCGACCCGTCTGGCGCGCGCCGCGCTGGAATCGATGTGGTACGGCGGTGAAATCGTCCTGCACCATCGCGAGCGGACCAGGCGTTTCTACGAACTGACGCGGCGGCTGCTGCCGGCCGGTGTGCTTGACGCGCCGCCGCCCTTTGCGGACGATGGCGGCTACTTCCGCTGGCATACGCTGCGCAGGATCCGGAGCGTCGGCCTGCTGCGCAGCCGGCCCAGCGACGCCTGGCTCGGGATCTGCGGGTACGGCGCGGAGACGCGGGCCGCCGCGTTCCACAGCCTGGTCGCCGACGAAGCGGTGGTTCCCGTGCGCATCGACGGCCTGCCGGAGTCCCAGCCGTACCACCTGGCGGCCGAGCACCTGCCTGTCCTGGACGCCGCGGCCGCACGGCACGGCGAACCTTCGGGCGCAGCCGCGGTCGCCCGAATCCTGGCTCCGCTTGACAACCTGATCTGGGATCGCAGGATGGTCCGGGAGATTTTCGGATTCGACTACACCTGGGAGGTCTATACCCCGGTTCCGAAACGCAAGTATGGATATTATGTCCTGCCGGTGATGGACGGGAGCCGGTTTGTCGCGCGGTTCGAGCCGGAGCGCCATCGCCGCGGTTGTCCGTTGACGGTCCGGCACTGGTGGTGGGAGCCGGACGCCTGTCCGGACCACGGGATGCGGACCCGCGTGGAGGCCGCGCTGGACCGGTTCGCCGCGTACCTCGGCGCGCCGGGCATTGAGATGAACGCTCCTTTTTGATATGGTAGGACAATCAGACAGGGGAGGTGGCGCCATGGATCCC
Source organism: uncultured Oscillospiraceae bacterium (assembly GCA_964572095.1). GTDB lineage: Bacteria > Bacillota > Clostridia > Saccharofermentanales > UBA5734 > JAAYKS01. The sequence goes on along the minus strand of CAZNGQ010000147.1, from coordinate 3,503 downwards.
GTTTCCGGCATCCGATTCCAGTCGGAGATCACCATCGAGGACTACAATGCCTTGCGCACGGCCGTCTTGTGGGCGCCGGTCGCGACGAGGCTTGCGAAGCTCAGTCTGGCCAACTCCCTTTTCACGACGATCGCGATGGCGGACGACCGTCCGGTCGGTATGGCCCGCGTGGTGGGCGACGGCGGCTACATCCTGTACATCGCGGACGTGATCGTGCTGCCGGACTGGCAGCGCAGCGGGATCGGCACCCGCATGATGGAGCAGGTCATGGCGTTTATCCGGGGGTTCACACAACCCGGGGAGCGCGTTTTCGTCAATCTCATGGCGGCGCCCGGCAAGGAGCCGTTCTATGCGAAGTTCGGCTTCACCGAGCGTCCGAACGACCAGCATGGGGCCGGGATGTCGATGTATCTGGCCGGCGGGTGACCGCATCCGCCGTATTCCTGTTGGCAATGCAATCCCGAGCTAAACTTTTATTCCGGGAGGAACGATATGGATAACAATACGGCATTGATCCTGGATGGGCGCCTGCTCGCCAAGGAGATCGAGGCGGACCTGACGCAGCGCGTCGCCCGCATCGTCGAGAAGACCGGCGAGACGCCGACCCTCGCGACGATCCTCGTCGGCGACGATCCCGCGTCCGTTACGTATGTCCGGATGAAGGGCAACGCCTGCGCCCGGGTCGGCATGGCTTCACGCAAGGTCGTCCTGCCGGACAGCGCGACCACGGAGGATGTGCTCGAGGCGATCGAGGCGCTGAACCGCGCGCACGACGTCTGCGGCATCCTGCTGCAGCATCCGGTACCGAAACAGGTCGACGAACAACGCTGCTTCAACGCCATTGCGCCGGAGAAGGATGTCGACGGCGTCAACACCGCCAGCTTCGGGGCGATGGCCATGAAGCTGCCCGCGTTCGGGAGCGCGACCCCGATGGGCATCATGGCGATTCTACGGCGGTTCGGCATCGAAATCGCTGGTCGGGAGGCCGTCGTGATCGGCCGCAGCCCGATCCTCGGCAAACCGATCGCGATGCTGCTTCTCAACGCGGACGCGACCGTGACGATCTGCCACTCGCGGACGGCAAACCTGCCCGAGGTCGTGCGGCGCGCGGACATCGTCGTCGCGGCGGTCGGCAGGCCCCGGTTCGTGCAGGCCGACTGGATCAAGGAAGGCGCGGTTCTGGTCGATGCCGGCTACAACCCCGGCAACATCGGGGATATCGACCTCGAGACGGCCGCGGCCCGCGCTTCGGCATTCACGCCGGTGCCCGGCGGCGTCGGACCGGTCACCATCACGATGCTCATGACACAGACGGTTCAATCCGCAGAGCGGCGTGCCGGCTTATGACCGAGAATAGAGACAAGACAGGGAGTTTCACGCCAATGAGACGCAGGGATCGCGAAATTACGGACAAGAAAGAACTGATGGCCATCCTACTCCGGCATGACATCGCACGGGTCGCTTTCAGCGACGAGGGGCAGCCGTACCTGGTGCCCCTGAACTTCGCTCCGGTGGAGCAGGACGGACAGCTCGACCTGTATTTCCACTGCGCGGCCGAGGGGCGGAAACTCCGTGTCCTGGAGGTCAACGACCGTGTGGCTTTCGAAGTCGACGGCGCCTACCGACTGCTTCCCGGGGACGAAGCGTGCGACTGGTCGGCGACGTTCGAGAGCGTCATCGGGGAAGGCCGGATGGCATTGGTCACCGATGCGGACGAGCGCATGTACGGAATGGACCGGATCATGAGCCGATACGGGCACACGGGCAACCGGAACTACATCCCGTCCGTGTTCGACCGTACGACGATCCTGCGGCTCCGGGTGACGCGGATGACGGGCAAGCGCAAGGCCCCGCCCAGTCCGGCCGGCCAGCCGGCGACGTGAGCAGTAGACCGTATTGACGCGATAAGGACATCCTCCTCCGAAGTGTAATGCCCATCACTGTCCGGACCGATTCCGCGCAGTATCATGGGAGGGAACAATCGGCAGCCACCCGCTGAACAGCAAGGAGGTTCCTCCATGAGCAAAATTGCATATGTACACGCCCGTGAGATTTTGGATTCACGCGGCTTTCCGACCGTCGAGGCCGACATCGCTCTCGACAACGGCATTACAGGCCGTGCCGCCGTTCCCTCGGGCGCATCGACCGGCGTCCATGAGGCGCTGGAACTGCGGGACGGGGATCCCGCCCGCTATCTGGGCAAAGGCACTCTCCAGGCGGTCGCCAACGTCAACGACATCATCGGCCCCGCGATCATCGGTATGGATCCCGCCGGCCAGGCGGCCCTCGATCGCAGGCTGATCGAGTTGGACGGCACCCCCGGCAAATCGCGTCTCGGCGCCAACGCGCTGCTCGCGGTCTCGCTCGCAGCCGCCCGCGCCGCCGCGGCGGATTCCGGCATCCCGCTGTACCGGCATGTGAACCTACTGGCCGGATCCCCCGCGATGGGTCTTCCCGTGCCGCTGTTCAACATCCTGAACGGCGGACGCCACGCGGACAACGGCCTGGACTTCCAGGAATTCATGGTTGCGCCCGTCGGGGCGGCGACCTTTGCCAACGCGCTCCGGATGGGTGCCGAGGTGTACCACCGGCTCAAGGCCCGGCTGACCGCCAGGGGACTGACCACCGCGGTCGGCGACGAAGGCGGATTCGCCCCGCGACTTGGCACCGCGGACGATGTGCTGCGCGAGATCGTCGCCGCGATCGGCGACGCCGGCTACCGGCCCGGCGCGGACGTGGCGATCGCCCTGGACGTGGCCGCTTCGGAATTCTACAGCGACGGGCGGTACCGCATGCAGGGCGGGACGGACGTCAAAACGAGCGACCAGATGATCGACTACCTGGCGGACCTGGTCGGAAGATACCCGATCATCTCGGTCGAAGACGGCCTGTCGGAGGACGACTGGGCCGGCTGGACCGCGCTCACCGTCCGGCTTGGCGACAAAGTCCGGCTGGTCGGCGACGACCTGTTCGTAACCAATCCCGAGCGTCTCGCGCGCGGCATCCGGGAAAAGTCCGGCAATGCCATCCTCATCAAGCTGAACCAGATCGGCACGCTGACCGAGACGCTCGACGCCATGGGCATGGCGCGGGAGGCGGGGTTCCTGTCGATCGTCTCCCACCGGTCCGGCGAGACCGAGGACACGTTCATTTCCCATCTCGCGGCGGCGACGGGATCCAGATTCATCAAGACCGGCGCGCCCGCCCGCACGGAGCGCGTAGCCAAGTACAATGAGCTGCTGAGGATCGCGGAGAGCCTGAAAAACGGATGAGTCCGGGACGGCAGGAGGATCCAGTGGGATATGACATCCTGATCATCGGTGCCGGGCTGTCCGGTCTGACCGCGGCAGCCCTGCTGGCGAAACGCGGTCTCCGGGTCGCCGTCTTCGACAAAGCGTACCAGCCCGGAGGCTCCTGCGGGGTCTTCAAGCGAAACGACGTCATATTCGACCAGGGCTCTTCCATGCTGTACGGATTCGGGGAAAAGGGTTTCAACGCCCACC
>CAZNGQ010000146.1:0-7010 GCA_964572095.1 uncultured Oscillospiraceae bacterium | reverse complement strand
GCCGCGGATCCCGACGGCATCATGCTGTCCAACGGCCCCGGCGACCCCAAGGACTGCGCGCCGATCCTGCCCGACATCCGCGCTCTCATGGATTCCGGCATCCCGATGTTCGCCATCTGCCTCGGCCACCAGCTGGCGGCCCTGGCGACCGGATCGGACACCTACCGGCTCAAATACGGGCACCGCGGATGCAATCATCCGGTCAAAGATATCCGGTCTGGCCATGTCGCCATCACTTCGCAAAACCACGGTTATGCCGTCGATGCCAAAAGCGTGGATCCTGCCATCGCCTCCGTCACCCATGTGAACATCAACGACGGGTCCGTCGAGGGCCTGGTCTACCATGACCGCCCGGTCTTCACGGTCCAGTACCATCCGGAGGGTTCTCCGGGTCCCAGGGATTCCGAGCACCTGTTTCTCCGCTTCAATGAAATGATGTCCGCGCGGCGATGAACGGACGCGCGTTGCGGCCCGGTCCGGTGAGAGACCGGCTGACCAGCCGCATCCGCGCATCTGCCGCGGCGGCGGCTGGCCGTCTTGTTTTTTACCTGCTCCGTGCGGCCGGACGTTCCGCGACGACACTGCCCGGTCGCCTGGCGCTCGCGCTCGATCCGGACCTTCTCCGGCGGATGGCGCGCGGACTCCGGGTCATCCTGGTGACCGGAACCAACGGCAAGACGACGACGGCGCGCATGATGACCGGCATCCTGCTGCAGACGGGAGCGTCGGTCGCGGACAACCCTGCCGGAGCCAATCTCGCTTCCGGACTGATGACGGCCCTACTGACCAGGATCTCCGGCGACCGACAAGCCCATTCCCGCCCGTTCGCCGTACTGGAGGTGGACGAGGCGGCTTTTGCCGCGACGGCGTCGGTATTGGCTCCGGAGGTCTGTGTCGTAACCAACATTTTCCGGGACCAGCTGGACCGGTACGGCGAACGCGACACGATGCGCGGTTTCATCGCGCAGGGATTGGCGGACGCCGCCGCGTCGCGCGGGGAAGCTGGGATCACGTTTGTGCTGTGCGCGGACGACCCGCTGTGCGAGAGCCTCGCCGATGCTTTTGGCTCTTCCGCCGGGGTGAGGATCCTTCGCACCGGCATGGAAAGGGCGGACATGCAGGACGGTGATGGCGCCGGCGAACTGCCCGGCGAAGCGGCGCACTGCCCGGACTGCCATGCGCGGTACCGTTACCGCGCGGTCGCCTACGGCCACCTCGGCGATTATGCCTGCCCGTCCTGCGGCCGCGGGAGGCCATTGCCGGATGTCCGGTTCCGGCTGCCCCTGCCGGACGCGCCCGGACGCACCTCGTTTGTCCGATCGGCTGAAGGCGGCGGTCCGGAAACGTCTGTTCCGACCCGCATCTCCATACCGGGTGTACACAACCTGTACAATGCCTCCAGCGCGCTTGCGGCTGTCTCGGCCTGCGGGGTTCCGTTCGAGCGTGCCTGCGGCCTGTTGTCGGAAGTGACGCCGGCCTTCGGGCGGATGGAGAGGCTGACGCTCGCCGGCAGGACGGTCTGGATGATCCTCGTGAAAAACCCCGCCGGCATGGATCGCGCGCTCGAGCACGTCTGCGCGGCTCCGGACGCGGGTGCGGTCTATTTTCTGCTCAATTCCGGCGATGCCGACGGCAGGGACACGTCCTGGATCTGGGACGCCCGCTTCGAGGACCGAAGCCTCCCGGAACCGGTGTTTGTGTCCGGCCGCCGGACCTGGGACATGGCGCTTCGCCTTCGTTACGCCGGACTGCCTTCCTCGGGGATCCGTGCCGGCGAGGACACAGGCGCCCTGCTGGAAGAAGCGCTGGCCTCCCTGCCGCCGGAAACATCCTTGTACCTGCTCCCCAACTACACCGCCATGCTCGACCTGCGCGCGGGGCCGCTGAAGCGGTTCGGCATCCGGGTGTTCGGTGAGGAGGGACGCAAGCGATGAGCGAAGTGCGGCTCCGCCTCTGCCATCTGTACCCCGACCTTCTCAACCTGTACGGGGACCGGGCCAACCTGCTGGCGTTCCGCATGCGCTGCGCCTGGAGGGGCGTGGCGCTCGAGACGACCGGCATCGGCGTCGGGGAGCGGTTCGATCCCACCGCGTTCGACCTCGTGCTGCTCGGAGGCGGGCAGGACGCCGAGCAGGAAACCGTCGGCCGGGATCTGGCCGACGGCAACGGGAGCGCCATCCGGGAAGCGGTCGAGGCCGGCACCGTGTTCCTCTGCGTCTGCGGCGGCCTGCAGATGATGGGGCGGTTCTACCGTACCTTTTCCGGCGAGACAGTCCCCGGCCTGGGTGCGATCGACCTGGAGACGCACGCCGGATCGGTCCGGATGATCGGCGATGTCGCCGGGCGAAGCGACCTGCTTCGGGAGGCCGGCCGCGACCCGTTGCTGGTCGGGTTCGAAAACCACGCCGGGAAGACACGGCTGGGACCGGGGGTGCGCCCGCTGGCCATCGTCGGGCGCGGACATGGAAATAACGGGGAAGATGGCACGGAAGGTGCAGTTTACAACAATACGTATTGCACTTACCTGCATGGTGGACTGCTTCCGAAAAACCCGGACTTTGCTGACCACTTGTTGTCGATCGCCGCGAAACGCCGATACAGCAAGGATTTGTGCATATTTGACAATTTATCGGGTATCGACGAGCCATTTTCTAAAAATGCAAGAGATTTTTATAAACTTGCAAAATGACTCCAGTGGTTCGATTGACACCCATACGGACTGGTGATAAAATCACTGCAACTAGGGCGAGGGAGCTCCAGCCGTGACAGGCCGGAGCTTCTTTTTTTTCAAAGACGAGGAGGTCGAATTATGGCCAGGTATTCCAGTCAGGACATCATCCGCATCGTGGAAGAACAGGACGTCCGGTTCATCCGGCTCCAGTTCACGGACATTTTCGGTTCGCTCAAAAACATGGCGATTACGGCGAGCCAGCTCAAGAAGTCCCTTTCGAACGAGGTGATGTTTGACGGGTCCTCCATCGAAGGGTTCGTCCGCATCGAGGAATCGGACATGTACCTGCGCCCCGATCTCGACTCGTTCGTGATCTTCCCCTGGCGTCCGCAGCAGGGCAAGGTCGCCCGCATGATCTGCGATGTCTATACGCCGGACGGGAACCCGTTTGTCGGCGATCCCCGCTTTATCCTCCGCAAGGTCCTGAAGCAGGCGGAAGAGATGGGCTACAGCTTCAATGTCGGCCCGGAGTGCGAATTCTTCCTGTTCCAGTTTGACGACGACGGAAAGCCGACCACCGAGTCGAGCGACGCCGGCGGCTATTTCGACATGGAGCCGGTCGGCCAGGGCGAGGACATCCGCCGCGAGATCGTCCTGACGCTGGAGGACATGGGCTTTGAAATCGAAGCCTCGCATCACGAAGTCGCCCTCGGCCAGCACGAAATCGACTTCAAGTACGACGACGCGCTGACGACGGCCGACAACATCATGACGTTCAAGCTGGTCGTCAAGACCATTGCGAAGCGTTACGGAATGCACGCGACGTTCATGCCCAAACCGGTCTTCGGCATAAACGGATCCGGGATGCATACGAACATGTCGCTTTCAAAAGACGGAAAGAACGCCTTTTTCGACGCCGAAACACCGGACGGGCTGTCCGCCGACGCGAAGCATTTCATCGGCGGCCTGCTGAAGCACATCAAGAGCATGACGGCGGTCACCAACCCGCTGGTCAACTCCTACAAGCGGCTTGTGCCGGGATACGAAGCCCCCTGCTACATCGCCTGGTCGGCCAAGAACCGCAGTCCGCTCATCCGCATTCCCGCCGCGCGCGGCAGCGCCACCCGGGTCGAGCTCCGCTGCCCGGATCCGGCCTGCAACCCGTACCTCGAACTGGCGATCTGCCTGGCGGCCGGCCTGGACGGCATCCGAAACCAGATCGAACCGCCGCCGAGCGTGGATTCCAACATCTACGCCATGACGGAAGCCGAGCGCAAGGCCAAAGGCGTGGACAGCCTGCCCGGCAGCCTGGCGGAAGCGCTGGTCGAGATGTCGAACAGCGCTCTCGTAAAAGATGTTCTGGGCGACCATGTGTACGAGAAGTACACGGAAGCCAAGTGGGCGGAGTGGGATTCGTTCCGTACGACCGTGACCGAATGGGAACGGGACCGCTATCTGCTTCTATACTGAGGACGAACCCGGTGACCGGCGCCATTGCCGACCCATCCGCATGGAATCCGACGATACTTCCGAGGGAGGTGGCTTGACGTGAGAAACATCATCCTGTCCTTCCCGGATGATTCCATGAACGAGAAGCTCCGGCGGATCCTGCTGTCGGTCGGACTGCAGACCGCCGGAGAAGCCGGGAGCCGGACGCAGCTGCTGCAGACGGCGACCCGGCTGGAAGGCGGAGGGGTGGTCATCTGCCCGGCCCGCCTGTCGGGTCTTCCGGCCGCGACCCTGACCGCGGACCTGTCCGAGGATTACGACCTGCTGATCCTTCTGGCCGGAAACGAGATACTCGACAACAGCCGGCCGGGGGTATTTGCCCTGCGGACCCCCGTACGCCCGATCGAGCTGATCGATTCGGTCCGGATGCTGCTGGAGACGCGCCAGCTCGCTGTCGGTACCCGGCATATGAAACCGCCGGTCAAGAAGCAGGAACCCGTCCAGGACAAGCCTGCGCCGAAACCCGCGACGCGCACCGAGCAGGACCGTAAACTCATTGACCAGGCCAAGCAGCTCCTGATCGTCCGGAACAACATGTCGGAGGAGCAGGCGCACCGGTTCCTGCAGAAGCGCAGCATGGACTCCGGCAATCCGCTGGTCGTCGTCGCGCGGCAGGTCCTGGATACATGAAATAGATTGGAACAATACGATAGTAGGCAAAGGAGCCTGTCGACATGGCTGACGCAAACGCGAATTTCTCAAAACTCCCGGGCAGCTATCTTTTTTCCGGCATTGCCGACCGCGTACGGGCATTTACCGCGGCCCATCCCGAGCAAAGCATCCTGCGGCTGGGTATCGGCGACGTCACGCGTCCGCTCGTTCCCGCGGTCATCGAAGCGATGCAGGCCGCCGTCGCCGAGATGGCCGACCCGCTCACGTTCCGGGGATACGGTCCGGACCATGGCTATGACTTCCTGCGAGACGCCATCGTGGAAAACGATTACCGCTCGCGCGGACTGGATGTCTCGTCGGACGAGATCTTTGTCAGCGACGGGGCGAAATCGGACACGGGATGTATTGGTGAAATCTTCGACGACGCGTCCCGTGTCGCGGTCTGCGATCCGGTCTATCCGGTCTATGTGGACTCGGCGGTCATGGCCGGCCGGGCAGGGGACCTGATGCCCGACGGCAGGTGGAGCCGTCTGGTCTACCTGCCGTGCCGGGAAGAAGACGGATTCATGCCCCGCCTGCCGCAGGGACCCGCGCCGGACATGATCTTCCTGTGCTTCCCCAACAACCCTACCGGATCGGTCATGGATCGCGAATCCCTGGCCACCTGGGTGGATTACGCGAGGGAACACGGCTCCGTGATCCTGTACGATTCCGCCTACGAAGCCTACGTTACGCGGCCGGGCGTACCCCGGAGCATATATGAAATTCCCGGCGCGAGGGAATGCGCCATCGAGTTCCGCAGTTTCTCCAAGACCGCCGGATTCACCGGCGTCCGCTGCGCCTACACGGTGGTCCCGAACACGCTGCTCCTCAAGGGTGTCTCGCTGAACGCCTTGTGGGGACGCCGGCAGTCGACGCGTTTCAACGGCGTTTCCTATGTCACGCAAAAAGCCGCCGCGGCGATCTATACGGAAAAAGGCAAGGCGCAGTCCCGTGCCGTCATCGCCGATTACATGGAAAACGCGCGGATCATCCGCGAGGGGTTGTCCGCCGCCGGGTTCACCGTATATGGCGGTGTCGACGCCCCGTATGTCTGGATGAAAACGCCGGGCGGCATGCCTTCCTGGGATTTCTTCGACCTCCTGCTCGAGCGGGCGGGCGTCGTGGGGACCCCCGGCGCCGGTTTTGGCCCGATGGGCGAGGGCTTTTTCCGTCTGACCGCGTTTGCGACGCGTGAGAACACGGTTGCGGCCGTGGATCGTGTCAAATCCGTTTTTGGCAAAGAATAGTTCAGCGTCCAAGACCGATCCCGAAGCCGGTCGTACAGCATTCCGTGACCGGCCGTATACGCAACCCGTATACGGCCGGTTTTTTTTATGTATTTCGACGGACGGATTTTCCTTTTCCTGAGTCGGTACGGCTTGTATAATAGGAAAAACAAAAGCAAGTCCAACGGCCGAGCCGGCAACGGCGATCCACATTCACGGAGGGCGAGTCATGGAAGGTGCATCCCGGGAGTCCATTCTGGTGCTAGATTTCGGCGGTCAGTACAACCAGCTCATCGCCAGGCGCGTACGTGAGCTCAACGTCTACAGCGAAGTCCTCCCGCATGACACCCCCCTGGCGCGCATCCGCGACGGCGGCTACCGCGGCATCATCTTCACCGGCGGCCCGTCCAGCGTCAACGAGGCTGGTTCACCGACCTGTGACGAGGGCGTGTACCGCCTGGGCATACCCGTCCTCGGCATCTGTTATGGCGCCCAGCTGATGGCCAGGCAGCTCGGCGGCCGGGTCTCCTCCCCGGAAAAGCGGGAGTACGGCAACACCGAAGTGGAGCACTTCGGGGATTCCCGCCTGTTTGCGCGCATCACGCCGCGGACGGTCGCCTGGATGAGCCACACGGACCAGATCACGGTCATGCCCGAAGGGTTCGAGGCCACGGCCTCCTCCGCCACGTGTCCGATCGCCGCGATGGAGAATCCGGCGGCGGGCCTTTATGCCGTCCAGTTCCATCCCGAGGTCTCCCATACCCGCGAGGGGCAGGCCATCCTCTCCAATTTCGTCCGCGGGATTTGCGGCTGCAGCGGGGACTGGACGATGAAGGCGTTTGTGGCCGAGTCGATCCAGGCGCTTCGGGAGCGGATCGGCGGCAAGTCGGTTCTGTGCGGGCTGTCCGGCGGGGTGGATTCCGCGGTGACCGCCGTCCTGGTACACAAGG
>CAZNGQ010000145.1:0-7031 GCA_964572095.1 uncultured Oscillospiraceae bacterium | reverse complement strand
ACGGGCGGATGGCGCAAAAGTGGTTCCCGAGGGTTCGGCCTGCGGGCCCGACGCTCGAAAGCGCGGTTCCCGCAGGCCGAACACAAGGGATGAAAATCACTTCATTTCGACGACAGCGCCGGCTTCCTTGAGCTTGTTGGCAACGGTCGTGGCTTCTTCCTTGCTCACGTTCTCCTTGATGGCCTTGGGCGCGTTGTCGACCATTTCCTTGGCTTCCTTGAGGCCCAGGGCGGTGATTTCGCGGACGGCCTTGATGACGTTGATCTTGTTCGGGCCGGCTTCCTTCAGGATGACGGTGAACTCGGTCTGCTCTTCCTCGACCGGGGCGGCGGCTGCTGCGGCAGGAGCGGCGGCGACGGCCATCGCGGATGCGGATACGCCGAATTCGGTCTCGAGCGCCTTGACCAGGTCGTTGAGTTCGATAACGGTTAGGGCCTTGACATCGTCCATGATCTTGGTGATTTTTTCACTGGCCATGATAATTTACCTCCACTGTCAGTACTGTCTTCTTATTCGTTCTTCGTTCTGTGTCGGTCGGGATGACGTGCGTCCCGCTTATTCCGCGGCGACGCCGACGAGGTCCGCCACGTTCGCGGCGCCGGACTCGTCCGCCTTTTTGGAGATCGCGCCAAGAATCATGACAAAGCTGGCGATCGGGGTGATCAGGCCGGAGACCACCTGCCCGTAAAGGACTTTCTTGGGCGGTATGGCGGCGAGACGCTGGATGCCGTCGAGGTCCAGGACCTGTCCGGTCATGCAGCCGCCCTTGATCTCCAGGGCGGGAAACTTGGTCGCGTATTCCTTGACCAGTTTGGCGGGGGCGACGACGTCGTCCTTGCTGTAGGCGATTGCGGTCGGGCCCTTGAGCATGGAGTCCATGCCCTGGATGCCGGCCCCTTCGCAGGCTAGCGAGGCCAACGTGTTCTTGACGACCTTGTAGGTGATACCGGCCTTGCGCATGGCTGCGCGCAGCTCGGTGTCCTGGGCCACGGTCAGTCCGCGGTAATCCGCGAGGACCATGGTCTGGGCGCTCTTGAACTCATCGGTCAGGCCGCTGACGATCGCCTTCTTCTCGTTGAGGATCTTGTTGCTGGGCATTCGATTCGGCACCTCCTTGTTGATCGGAACGTTCTCAATGGAAACGCCCCTCGCATCCGAAGACGGAGGGGCGCGACAAACCGCTTTGGCGATGAGTCAGACCACAACCTCGGCAGGACGTCTCACGTTTGTGCCCAAAGGGCTCCTGCTGTCTCCGGCGCTATACTCGGGTTATTCTATCCGCAGTGGGACCAGGTGTCAAGAAACCCTTGCAGGATTGACCTTGATGCCCGGGCCCATGGTGGACGTGAGGGTGATGCCGCGGAGGTACTGGCCCTTGGCGGCGGCGGGTTTCGCGCGGACGACCGCGTCCATCAGCGTGTGGAAGTTGTCGGCGAGTTTCTCCTGGCCGAACGACGCCTTGCCGATGGGGCAGTGGATGATGTTCGTCTTGTCCAGGCGGTACTCGATCTTTCCGGCCTTGATGTCCTGGATGGCACGTGTGACATCCATGGTGACGGTGCCGGACTTGGGGTTGGGCATCAGGCCCTTGGGACCGAGGACGCGGCCCAGGCGGCCGACGACACCCATCATGTCCGGAGTTGCGACAACGACGTCATAATCGAACCAGTTCTCGCCCTGGATCTTTGCGACCATATCCTCGGCACCGACAAAGTCGGCACCCGCGGCGACCGCTTCGTCGGCCTTGGCGCCCTTGGCGAAAACCAGGACGCGGATGCTGCGGCCTGTGCCGTGCGGCAGGACGACCGCGCCGCGGACCTGCTGGTCGGCATGGCGCGAGTCGACACCCAGGCGGATGTGGATCTCGATGGATTCGTCAAATTTCGCGTTGGCGGTTTTCTGCACCAGTTCAATCGCTTCGGCAGGATCGTAAGCCGTCATCCGATCGACAAGCTTTGCCAGTTCCTGGTATCTCTTGCCTCTTTTCATCTTGAAACACCTCCTCCCGTCAATTTTCGACTACGATGCCCATGCTGCGGGCTGTTCCGGCGACCATGCGCGCGCAGGACTCCACGTCGGAAGCGTTGGTATCCACCATCTTGAGCTCGGCGATCTTCCGGACTTCCTCCCAGGTGATCTTTGCGACTTTTTCCTTGTTCGGCTTGCCCGAACCATGTTCAACCTTGCACGCCTTCTTCAGCAGAATCGGCACCGGAGGAGTCTTCGTGATGAAAGAGTAGGAACGATCGCCGAAAATGGTGATAACGACAGGAATCACCAGTCCGATGTCGGCCTTGGTTCTTTCATTGAATTCCTTGACGAACATGGCGATGTTGACGCCGTGCTGTCCAAGGGCTGGTCCTACCGGCGGCGCTGGCGTGGCTTTTCCCGCGGGTATCTGAAGCTTGACGTACCCGACGATTTTCTTGGCCATACAGTCCACCTCCCATAAAAATGTGTTGCACCGGAGACATTGTCCCCCTATGCCTTATGCCAAACCGGCCGTCCTCGGGGGACGGCTGCGGCGGATAAGCCTGACAGTCCTCAGATGCGCATGATCTGGGCAAGCTCGAGTTCCACCGGGGTTTCCCGGCCGAACATCGAGATGAGCACGCGCACTTTTTTCTTGTCGAGGTTGATCTCCTCGACCGTGCCGATGAAACTCTCCAGCGGCCCGTTGATGACTTTGACCGAATCTCCGACGCCATAGTCGACGATCGGTTCCCAGCTGGATTCCAGACCCATCATCGCCAGTTCTTCCTCGGTCAGCGGAATCGGGCGGGAATTGGGGCCGACAAACCCGGTGACGCCGCGCGTATTGCGCACGATGTACCAGATCTCGTCCGTCAAGACCATCTTGACGAGCACATAGCCGGGATAGATCTTGCGGCGGACGGTCTTCTTCTTTCCGTCCTTGATCTCCATGACTTCTTCTTCAGGGACGGAAACGTCCTGGATAAAGTCATGGATCCCGCGGTTCTCGACGATGCGTTCCAGTGTGGCCTTGACCTTGTTCTCATATCCGGAATAGGTATGCACAACATACCAGCGCGCGTCGTCGTTCATCGGCTGGACGCCGGCAGACGGGACGGGTTCGCCGGCAGGTGCGGAGAGGTTCATGTCCTGTGTATCGTCAATCATCTGGATCTCCTCGGCTTCTGCCTCACGGCTTGGCCGTGGTGGCCGCAGTCGTTCCCGCGGCCGTGGTGGACACGGTCGTGGACACCGTGGTGCTGACCGTTATGGGCGCGGTCGTGGCGGCCGTCGTGGATTGCGGGTTGTAGAACCCGACGCCATTGAGGATGCCCATCAGCAGCGAGTCGACAAGCCAAAGGAAAATGCCGGCCGAAACGCAGATGGCCAGGACGATCAAGGTGCTGCTGATCAGCTTCTTGCGGTCCGGCCAGACAACGCGCTTGAGTTCGGATCGAAGATCGGAAAAGAATTTACCCAGCTTGCGGAACAGGCGTCCGATTTTGCCGGGCTCTTTCTTCTCTTTCTTGACGGAGTCCTTTTTCGCCTTCAATTCGTTTGCGGCCATACTAAAATGTTCCTCCGTAGTCCTGCGTCCGCCTCATCGCAACAGCGTGACGAATACCCGTCCGATCAATCAGACGGCGAATTCAGCGAGTCTCGCGATGGGGGGTCTGCTTGCGGCAGAACCGGCAGTACTTCTTGAGCTGAAGGCGGTCGGGGTCGTTCTTCTTATTCTTGTACGTGTCGTAATTGCGCTGCTTGCACTCCTCGCAGGCGAGGGTGATCTTGTCTCTGGCACCAGCCTTAGCCATGACTGTGGACCTCCATGTGTCTTAGGGTTTGAAAAGAGGACATAAAAAAAATCCTCGTGCGGGAATGAGCAAACGAATTCTATCACAGGCTTCCGGTGATGTCAAACCGTTTCACCGTCGTCGCAGACGTACGTTGCAGACGGATATCAGCCGGCGGAAGGAACGCGATAAAGCGTCGACAAATGGCCATGCCTGTCCAGGGCGGCAACAAGCAATCCGTCCTCGCCCGCAGCGACCAGGCGTCCGCCGTAGGGGAATCCGTCGTTGGCCAGCGAGGCGAAATCCGCGCGGATCCAGCGGTCGGTGTCGGTCCGCATGGCGGTGTCGTCGCCGACCAGCAGGAGATTGTGCGCGACCGTCACTTCCGGAAGGGCGCCGGAGGCGCTGCGGAACAGCAGGGGGTCTTTCCCGGATGCCGTGGAACGGTAGAGCTTCAACTCGTAATCCGTGCGGCCGGCCCTGGTGACCTCCGCGTAGAAAAGGCTTTCCGCGTCGTCCAGCCACGCCTGGTGCCAGGGCTTTCCGACGTCGTAGGTCCAGACCGCGTTCTTCGACGGGTAGGCGCGGGAGAACAGGTAGCGGGCGTAGCTCCGGTCGGCGGAGGGCAGTGTGGCTGTCGCATACGTGACAGCGTCGAAGCGGATCCATGCATCCAATACCGCCTCTTCGCCGGTATACCGGATCCGGCTGGCCAGCAATCCGTTAGCCCGGGTCATCTCGAGGTCGAGGAATCCGTCCGTATCCTGCAGGACACTCTCGGTGTAGTTGTCGCGTATGGAATGCAGAAAGATTTCGGTCATCTCGTCGCCGCCGGCGCCAAATGCCAGGAAGCGGTCGTTCGCGGCCGCCTGGATGCCGAATTCCGCCTCGCGGACCACGGTCTCGGCGCCGGTCGCCGGATCGTAGACCGAAAGCCGGCTGCCGCTGTTGAGAATCATCCTGCCGTCCGTCAGGAGCCGGACAAGTTCCCATCCGGACTGGATGAAGGGTGCCGGCACCGCGATCTCCTTGCGGGAAGCGAGGTCTGCCAGGGTCGGATGGTCCGGGTCGGCACCTTCCAGCCCCATGGTCGCCGCCGGAGTCGGGGTGCCCGTTGCCGTGGAATGCGACGCGGATGCGGAGGGACCGGATACAGGCGTCGAAGCGGTCGGGAAAGCGGTGCCGGTGGGTTTCTGCCCGTCGGGACCGTCGGTGGCCAGTCTGACCACGGCATAGCAGACCAGGAGGATCAGGAGCGCGACGGCGGCCAACCGCCCGATGCGGCGACGCGCCCTTGCGGGTTTGGCCGGAGAGGGGTTGCCGGTTCCGCGTGCTCCTGCCGGGTGGACCGGTCTGTTCGCGTTCGCCTTCATGGCTGGTACACCACCAGTCTCGTGACCGTCCATCCGGGCGGGATGTCTCGATAGCGGTCGTAGTCGCTGTTCATGCTGGGATCCCGGACGAGGATGTCGAAACCGCCATCGGCGGCCTTTTCCAGACCGTGCGCAACGATGAAATGCGGTGTTCCCGTCGAGGTCTGCAGGATGCCGATGATCACCGGATACCCGTCGGCAAGGCAATCCTCGATGGTGTCGCGGACAAAATCGTCGTCGTGCAGACGGGAGTCCCGGAAGCGGACACAATCCTTGCGCAGCACATGCAGGCCGTACCGTGACTCGCCTGCCATCCACTCCATCGGATACGCGTACGGGCCCAGTTTTTCATTCGCCTGGGCCGGCGTGGTCGGCATGCCGTAGTAACTGGCCACCATGGCGAAAGCCGTCAGCGCGCAGCCTTCCGCCCCGATCCCCGGGCCGGACACGCCAAGCGGCACGTCTTTCCAGCGCGGGTCGGCCTGACGCAGCAGAGGGACCTCCAGCGAGATCCCTTCGGCGGGAATTCCGCCGGCGGATACTCCGCCACTTCCTGGAACGTTCCCGGGAACCGTTCCGGGACGAACCGAGGCACCCGGCGCGGGTGTTCCACCCGGGACGGATGCCAAAGTGCCGCCGGATGAGCCGGCCGGCTCCGCGTCCCCGCGGGCGCATCCCGCAAGGAGGAGAAGCACCGCGAGTCCGACCGAAAGCAGCCGGGCAACCCGGCAGTTTTCCCAGGAAACCCTGTTCATTTTTTAAGACGGTATTCCAGGCTGGACCGGACGAATCCGGTGAACAGCGGGTGGGGCCGGTTGGGACGCGACTTGAATTCGGGATGGAACTGACAGGCCACGAACCAGGGATGCGCAGGCAGCTCGATCATCTCCACGATGCGGGCGTCCGGGGATGTCCCCGAGACTTTCATGCCCGCCTCGATCAAGCGGTCGCGATAGTCGTTGTTGAATTCATAGCGATGGCGATGGCGCTCGTTGATGCTCGGCTCGCCATAGGCCGCGCGGGCGAGTGTCCCCTCCAGGAGGTCGCAGGGGTACCGGCCAAGCCGCATGGTGCCGCCCAACTGGTCGACGTTTTTCTGCTCCGGAAGAAGATCGATGACCGGATAGGGCGTATCCGCGTTGAATTCCGCGCTGTTCGCGTCCGCCAGACCGAGCACGTTGCGGGCATACTCGATGACCGACACCTGCATGCCCAGGCAGATCCCGAAAAACGGGATCTTCTGCTCGCGGGCGAATCGGGACGCTTCGATTTTTCCCTCGATGCCGCGCGTGCCGAACCCTCCGGGGATCAGGATGCCGTCGAGTCCCTCCATCAGGCCGGCGGCGTTCCGTGGCGTCACTTCGTCCGCGTTGATCCAATGGATGTGGACTCTCGCCCGGTTGGCGGCGCCGCCGTGCTCGAGCGCCTCGACGATGCTGAGGTAGGAATCGCGCAGCTCCGCGTACTTGCCGACCACGCCGATGTCCACCTGGTATTCGGGATTGGAGATGCCGTCCACCATGCGCTCCCAGGATGTGAGATCCGGCTCGCCGCAAGAAATGGACAGCCGGCGGCAGACAATACGGGCCAGCCCTTCCTTCTCGAGCTCGAGGGGGATCTCGTAGAGCACCCGCATGTCGGCGTTCTCGATGACGCAATCCTTGGGAACGTTGCAGAACAGCGCGATCTTGTCCTTGACCGTACGGTCCAGCGGCACTTCGGTCCTGCAGACCAGGATGTCGGGCTGGATGCCCAGGCTCAGCAGGTCCTTGACGCTGTGCTGGGTCGGCTTGGTCTTGAGTTCGCGGGAGGCGCGCAGGTAGGGAACCAGCGTCACATGAATAAACAGGCAGTTGTCGCGGCCATGGTCGATGGTGAACTGGCGGGCGGC
>CAZNGQ010000144.1:0-7109 GCA_964572095.1 uncultured Oscillospiraceae bacterium | reverse complement strand
CCCGGTGACCGGGTGGACAACCCGGCGGAAGTGCTCGTGGACGGTCAACCCCTGCAGGAAAGACGGAAACCCGTCATCCTGGCCCTCAACAAGCCGGTGGGGATCGTCTGCACGACCGATCGCCGCGTCATGGACAACGTCATCGATTTCGTCGGGTATCCGGAACGCCTGTTCACGATCGGCCGGCTGGACCGCGATTCGCGGGGACTCCTGCTGCTGACCAACGACGGCGGGATCGTCAACCCGATCCTCCGGACGGCCAACGCCCATGAAAAAGAGTACCGGGTCCGCGTCGACCGGCCCTACGACGACCATTTCCTGCTCAACTTGGCCTCCGGCGTGCCGATCCTCGACCAGGTCACCCTTCCCTGCCGTGTGAGCCGAACCGGTCCGGATTCCTTCCGCATCGTCCTCCGGCAGGGGCTCAACCGCCAGATCCGGAGAATGTGCGAATTCCACGGCTACCGCGTGACCGACCTCGAGCGGGTGCGGATCATGAACATCGCGCTGGGCAGCCTGAAAACGGGTCAATGCCGTCCGCTGACGTTCAAGGAGACCCGCGACCTGCATGCGCTTCTACAGGCCGACGAATCCTCCCTTTCCGGCCAGGCCTCCCCCGGCGGACGCGGCCAGGAGGGGGACGAGGCGTAAGTCCCGGGGTCGCACGCAGCGCAATGCCGGACGGGTTCCCGCGTGGTAGAATATTAGTCAACATTCAGACTTGCGCGGAGGATCTCGCATGAACATTGTCGTATTGGCCGGCGGCCTCAGTCATGAACGCGACGTATCCCTGTCCTCGGGCAGCCAGATCGCCAACGCACTCCGGAAATCCGGGCACCGCGTCCGGTTGGTCGACGCTTATCTCGGCATCGGCGACGGCTCCTATCCATCGGATCCGGACACGCTTTTCCTTGGCGAACAGGACGGTGTCCCCTACAAGTATTCCATCCCGTCCACCGCGCCGGACCTCGACGCGCTGCGCGCAGCCGCAGGCAACGGTACTGCGCTGCTCGGCCCGCATGTCCTGGACATCTGCGGGGCTGCGGACATCGTTTTCATCGGGCTGCACGGCGGAATGGGCGAAAACGGGATGATCCAGGCGACCCTCGAGGTCATGGGCATCCGCTATACCGGTTCGTCCTACGCCGGCTGCCTGCTCGCGATGGACAAGGACCTGGCGAAGCTGCTGATGCGCACCGCCGGCGTCTGTACTCCGGACTGGGCGATGGCAGTCAAGGGCGACTCCGAACAGGACATCCGCGCAAAAATCTCGGATATCGGTTTTCCCTGCGTCGTCAAACCCTGCAGCAACGGATCGAGCATCGGGGTTCTCATGGTCGATCGGCAGGAGGATCTGATCGGGGCGGTCAAGCAGGCCATAAGCTTCGAGGACAAGGTCCTGGTGGAGCGTAGGATCGTCGGGCGGGAATTCTCGATCGGCATTCTGGGCGGCCGCGCGCTGCCGGTCATCGAAATTATACCCAGACAGGGTTTTTACGATTATGCGAACAAATACCAGGCTGACCGGGTGGACGAGATCTGCCCCGCCGACCTGCCGGAGGATGTCGCCGCAGCCATACAGAATTCCGCCCTGCGGGTCGGCAGGATTCTGCGGTTGGGCGCTTATTATCGGGTTGATTACCTGATGGACGGGGACGGTGTGCTCTATTGCCTGGAAGCCAATACGCTCCCGGGCATGACGCCGGCGAGCCTGATTCCCCAGGAGGCTGCCGCCGTCGGGATCGGTTATGTGGAGCTGTGCGACCGGATCGTTCGGCTCGCCACGGATCCTTCGCCCGCCCCTTCGGCGTGTTCCTGACCGCAGGGTCCGGCCGCCGCCATCCGGTTCAGTCCTCGAGTTCGTCTCTGTCCCCGGACACCAGCGCGCGGGCCAGACGGTCCGCATGCATTCCGCGGGATCCCTTGACAAGCACGACATCCCCCTCGCCGGTCCGCTCCGCGAGATAGCCATACGCTTCCTTCAAGGTCTGGAACGCGTGGATCCGCGTGGGACTCCCGCCCGGAATCCGCGGTGCCGACGCCTGCTGGCTTGACGCTTCTTCCGCGCCTTCCCGGATCCATTCCGCCATCGTTCCGATCGCGACCAGTTCGTCGACGCCGTGTTCCACAGCGATTCGGCCGGCCTCCCGGTGCGCGGCGCGCGCATGTTCGCCGAGTTCATACATGTCGGCCAGCACAGCGATTCGATGGCCGTCCGTCCGCGCGGCGGACAGCACCTCCAGTCCGCTGCGCACCGAGTCCGGGCTCGCATTGTAGGAATCGTCGATCACACGGAGTCCCCGGCCTTCCCGGATCTGCTGGCGCATCGCCGCCCCCCGGTATCCTTTCATCCCTTCCGCGCTCCGGTCGGGGGATACGCCGAGACTGTCCGCGACGGCTGCGGCGGCCAGTGCGTTGCGGACATGGTGCATGCCGGAGACCGGCAGGACGATTTCGGTCTGACCCGCCGGATGGCGGAGCGTGAAGCTCGTCATGCCGTCGTCGATCCGGACGCCTGTGGCACGGTAGTCACACCAGTCCGCGGTGCCGAACCAGACGGTCGGCGCGGGGGTCCGACCCCGGAGAGCCGCCAGCAGCGGGTCGTCCCCGTTCAGGTACAGGATTCCGCCTTCCGGCGGGAACCCCTCGACGATACTGAGCTTTTCCGTCCGGATCGCCTCGCGTGTCCGGAAAAACTCGATATGCGAGATCCCGATGTTAGTCACCACCGCACGGACGGGAACGGCGAGCGAGGTCAGCAGGGAGATCTCGCCGGCGCTGCTGGTCCCCATTTCCACGACGGCGGCTGTATGGGTGCGTTCCAGCTCGAACAGGGTCATGGGCAGCCCGATCTCGTTGTTGAAGTTGCCCCTGGTCCGCAGGACCTTGTACCCGGGGGACAGGGCGTCCGCGATCATTTCCTTTGTGCTGGTTTTGCCGACGCTTCCGGTCACTCCGACGACCGGAATGTCAAACCGAGAGCGGTACGCCGCGGACAGCAGCTGCAGGGCCTTGAGCGTGTCGTCCACCTGGATCCAGCCGGACCCGTCATCCGTGGCTCCCGGGTCGGCGGGCAGGCCGAGGATGGACAGCGTGGCGGCCGCGCCGGCCTGAAACGCCTGCGGTATAAAGGCATGGGCGTCGAACCGGACGCCGACGATCGGTATGAACAGGGCTCCCGGCGCGATCGCGCGGCTGTCGGTGCTGACGGATCGCACGCAGTCATCGGGACTGCCGCGAAGCAGTCTGCCACCAGTCGCGTCCGCGACCTCTCTCAGGGTGATGGGTTCCATCGTGCGGCTCCTCTCCGTTTATCCTATGGTGTGGTTCCGAATCTCCTTGAGCCGTTTCATGACATCGTTTCCGCCGCGGCCAAAATAGTCGTGCAGGATGCGGTATTCCTGGAACAGCCGGTCGTAGACCTCCGCGGAGGCCGGATTCGGCCGGAAGGACTCGTCGCGCATCCGCGGCATGGCGCGCGCCGCCTCGAAGATGGAGTCGTAGCCGCCGCGCGCGCTTCCGGCCGCTACCGCTCCGAACATCGCCGCGCCGAATGCGGCCGTCTGTCCGCTTGCCGACACGCGGATCTCGCGGTTGCAGACGTCGGCGTAGATCTGCATCGTCATCTCGTCTTTCGCCGCGATCCCGCCGCAGGCGACGAGCTCGCGGATCCGGACTCCGTGCGCCTCGAAGTTCCCGATGATCTCACGGGTGCCAAAGGCGGTGGCCTCGATCAGGGCGCGGTAGATCTCCTCCGGCTTCGTCCCCAGCGTCATGCCGAGCATCATTCCGGTCAGATCGGCGTCGACAAGAACGGATCGGTTTCCATTCCACCAGTCCAATGCGAGCAGGCCGGACGCTCCCGCCGGTTTGTCCCGGACCTTGGATCGCAGCAGCTGGTGGATGTCCATCCCCCTGGCCCGTGCCTCCTCGTGGTATCCCTCCGGAACACACCGTCTCACAAACCAGTCGAAATGGTCCCCGACACAGGACTGCCCCGCCTCGTATCCGACATAACCCGGGAGGATGCCGTCCTCGACAGAACCACAGATGCCCGGAACCGGGATTTCGGATTCACCAAGGACCATATGGCATGTGGAGGTGCCCAGGATCATGAGCATGCGTCCGGGGCCGTCGATGCCGACCGCCGGCACGGCCACATGCGCGTCGACGTTTCCGACGGCGACGGCCGTTCCAGGCAGCAGGCCGGTCCGTCTGGACGCAGCTTCGGTGATTTCACCCGCCTTGGACCCGATCGGCAGGACAGCTCGAGAAAGCCTGGTGTCGCAGGCGTGCTCCAGCCGGGGATCCAGCGCGTGGAAAAACGCGTCGTCCGGATAGCCCGTTCGCTTGCTCCAAAGCGCTTTATATCCCGCGGCGCAGCTGTTCCGGGTCTCGACGCCGGTCAGCTGCATGACAATCCAGTCGGACGCTTCGATAAAGCGGTCCATCGCGTCGAATACCGCAGGCGCTTCGTCCAGGATCTGCATCAGTTTGGGAAAAAGCCATTCCGACGAGATCCTGCCGCCATATCGGGAGAGGAAGTCCTCGCCGCGCTCCCGGGCGACGTCGTTGAGCCGGTTCGCCTCGTACTGAGCGGCATGGTGCTTCCATTTTTTTACATAAGCGTGCTTCTCGCCGCGGAACGCGGGAAGAAAACACAACGGCGTACCGTCTTCCCGAATGGGGAGAACGGTGGAAGCCGTGAAATCCACTCCGACACCGATAACCTCGGCCGGGCTCACGCCGGAATCGCGCAGGACGGCCGGGATGACATGGGAAAGGGCTTCCAGGTAATCCCGCGGATCCTGGATGGCCCAGTCCGGCGGCAGTTTCTCTCCGGTGGCGGGCAGCGTGTCCTCGATGAGCCCGTGAGGGTATTCGAAAACGCTGACGGCGGTCTCCCGGCCGGTAGCCACCTCAACCAGAAGCGCACGGACCGACAGGGTGCCGTAGTCCACCCCGATCGCATATCCTCCGCGGGTATTGCCTTTGCCGCCGTTCATAGGGAACCATCCTTGCAGCCGTCATGCGTGACCTGTATCAACTATAGCAAACGGGGAGCGTCGGGATAAACAAAAAAAGCGGCAGATGCCGCAGTTATTTTATTGTACCATATCGCCGGCCATGCACTCCGATTCATCCCAGTCCGATGGCGGAATTCTCCATTTTGCAGATTAACGGCCGGTCAGATTCTCTGCGGGCGGTCCGTGCGGATCCGTACCGGTGATCCGCACAGGTGTATAATCAAGACAGGTGGAAACCAAGCGAGCGCAACAGGAGTCAGATCCGACACGCACGGGAACCACAAATGGACGGGAACCACTTTAAAACCATCCCAAATCCCGTAAGATCCGGTCTGGAACTACCCAAACATCTGGCTTCTCCGGAAATGGGAACCGGAGATCGTTCGAAAACGAGGTTGACTGCAAACATCGTAGTACCGAACACTGAGACGGAAGAGTCCCGGTTCAAAACACGTAAGGTCATGCTTTGACAACATGACGAACGGTTCCCGTGATCGATTCGACTTCGGCCTGGCAGAGGGTTGCGTGACTTCAGTTGGAGCGGTGGGCGAAAAGCCTGCCGCTCCTTTTTACTTTTCTTCCATCGCCTTCTTGAAAATGTCCAGGAGATCCCGATGAAGGACGCGCTCCTCGTAGACCTTCTCCCCGTCCAGATAAATGGAGGGAACATAATAGTAGTCATGCTTGTCGGCATACGCCTGCTGTTGCCGCTCGTCGATGGTTTCGAAGGGAATCGCCCGGAACTCCGGATTCGCAGAGAGGATTTTCTCCACCTGCTGCATCGCGCGGATGCAAAAAGGGCAGGAGCGCAGTATGAACATCGTGATCTTCCGCATGTGGTTCTCCTCGTCAATTCTGTCAATATACCCATTAAAGCAGGATTGCTTGCACCGCATCAATCCCCATGTTACAATCGAGAAAAAGTTTGACTATCAAAATAAATAAGGAGGCACCTATGCAGACGTTCAAGGGCATCGAACGGTTCCACGGGCGGGCACTACAGCCGAACCTCAAGCAGCACCTCCGATTCGCAGCAGAAAAATACGGCGACGCGGACGCCTATGTATTCCGCAGAGTCCCCAAGGGGCCGGTGTCGACCCGTTCCTACCGGCGGCTGCTCGAGGACGTGGAGTCGTTCGGCACCGAGCTCCTGTCGATGGGGATTGGCGGCAGCCATATCGTGATCGTCGGCGCGAACAGCTACGAATGGGTGGTCGCCCACCACGCCGTCGTCGGCGGTGTCGGCATCTCCGTTCCGCTTGACAAGCAGCTGCCCGAGCCCGAGGTCATCAACCTGTCGCGCCGGGGCGAAGCGTACGCGTTCATCTTCCATCCCAAGCACCTGGCGATCGCGGTGGCCACGGCCCGAGAGCTGTCCGGAATCCGGTATTTCATCTGTATGGATCCCGAGAACCTGGACGAAGCCATGCCGGAAGACCCGCGTTTCCTGAGCATGCCCGACCTGATAAAAAAAGGGAGAGCCCGCATCGCCGCAGGCGACCGCGCCTTCCTGGACGCCAGCATCGACCCCGATGCGATGTGCTCCCTCCTCTTCACATCCGGAACGACCGCCAACAGCAAGGGCGTCATGCTCAACCACCGCAATATCTGCGCAGACGTCTATTCCTCCGTCCGCGTTCTCGAGATCAAGCCGGGCGACCGGTACCTGTCGGTCCTCCCGCTGCACCACACGTTTGAAAACACGGTCGGCGTCTACATCATGACCTATTACGGCGCCTGCATCTGTTTTACCGACGGCCTGCGCTACCTGACCGAAAACCTCAAGGAGTGGAAGATCAACGTGATCCTCGGTGTTCCCCTCCTGTTCGAGAACATCTACCGGCAGATCTGCAAGACGCTGGAGAAGTCCGGCAAGACCGCCATGGTCAACCGCATGATCGGCATCACCGGCTTTCTGCGCAAATTCGGCATCGACCTCCGCAGGAAAATCTTTCATCAGATCCACGACGCGCTCGGCGGAAACGTCAACCTGTGCGTTTCCGGCGCGGCCGCCCTCGACGAGGAAGTCGTCCGGTTCTTCAACGGCATCGGCATCGACTTCTTTTGTGGATACGGCCTGAC
>CAZNGQ010000143.1:0-7142 GCA_964572095.1 uncultured Oscillospiraceae bacterium | reverse complement strand
CCGTCACCGTTCAGGCTGCGGAATTCGGACTGGTTGACGCCGGCAGCACGGGATATGCTCAGGTTTATTTGAACGGGACACGGGTCTATCCGGATATCGAAATGAGCAATGCCACGGACGCCAAGATCGTGTTCAGCGGCAGTGAAGACTATCAGATCCCCTGGACAGCAGCCGGCGAACTGGAGATCCGGGTGGTGAGAGGCGACTATACGGCCATCGGCGCTGTGAATGTGCTGCCCCGCACTGCCGCTATAACAGTGCTCCCCGAGGGGCAAAACGCAGGCGAGACCGTGACGGCCTCCGTGACCGGTTACGCCCCCGGCGAGCTTGTGTACTTCTATAAAAAAGACGTTTATGTGACATACCATTACGCGGATGACGCCGGCGCCGCTGCTGCGGATATCGCCTTGGCTGCTGCGGACAAAGGCCCTGTGCTCTTCGAAGCCCGGGGCAATACCAGCGGCCTCCGCCGCTCGGTGATCTATAACGCTTCTGCGGCGCTGTGGGAACTCACGGGGCCCGCTTCGGTTTATGCCGGAACATCTCCAAAGTTCACGCTCTCCGGATTAGAGCAGAGCGAATATGTGAACTTCTTTGTCAACGGGGTATACTATTCTTATGCGTACGGCCCCGCCGGCGGCTTGGCAGAGCGCACGATCACATTTAACGCAGTGGGCAGCATGCAGATCACTGCGGTGGGCCAGACTACAGGGCGGACAGCCTCGATGATCTGTATCGTGCAGAATGCCCAGGGTGTGGATCCCTCTTTGGTGACGCTGGCCGAGAGTTATGCGGCCGGCAGCGCGGTAACCCTGAACGCTTCGGGCTTCAAGGCCTATGAGACGATACGTTTCTACTGGAACAACGCCCAGATCGCCCAGGTCGCCGCAGGCGCCGACGGCGCGGCGACGGCCCAATACACCATCCCTGCGGAAACTGCGCCGGAAACCGGTTATGTATTCAGCGCTTACGGACTGACTTCGGGACTCTTGACATCTTACGGTCCCGCGGGCGCCGCCCACGCTTTGGGCGTGGCACTGAGCGGCTCGCCCAAGCCCGGCGAAGGGCTTTCCGCCGAGATCACGGGAACTTATACTGCGGATACCTGCAAGGTGTGGCTTGACGGCCGGGAGATCGGCGGGAGCGGCGCCTTCAGCGGCGAAGGAACGACGCAGTTTACTTACACGTTGCCTTACAGTGTTTCTGTGGGCAGCCACAGCCTGCTGTTCATCACCAATGCGGGAGAGCGGGCGGAAGTATCTCTGACCGTGTCCGATCCGGGCACTGCCGTGTCTGTGGACCCGGCGACTCATGCAGTCAGTCTGTCCGGTTTTGCCCCCGGCGAAAGCATTGAGCTGAAAATCAACGGCGGCACGGCCATCGAAGGCATTACCGCCGACGGGACCGGCGCCTTTGTCTACACGCCGGCAAGCCTGTACGGGCCCGGATCCTATCAGGTGACCGCCCTGGGCTCCGCCAGCAGCTTCTTTGCCCAGACCTCGTTTACAGTCCAGGCCACCGCCGCTGCGTTGACCGTGACGCCGGAGAGCGCGGCGCCCGGCGCCCAGCTTTCCCTGTCCATGAGCGGCTACAGTGCGGCGGAGACCCTTCGCATTTCTCTGGGCGGACAGTTCATGAAGGACACTGCCACCCAGACCGACGGCACCGGCGCCTTGACCGACACTTTGACGATCCCCGTCAAGATCGCCCAGGGCACCTATACGATCGATGTCATCGGACTGTCCTCGGGCAAGAGCGCTTCGGATACCGTACAAGTGAGCGCTTTGTCTCCCGCCGTCGCAGTGGCGCCTCAGAGCGGCGACACGATCCGGGCCAATGAATATATCACCATCGATCTCACCGGCTTCCCGGCAGGCGCGGCGGCGACCTTCTATCTGGATGCCACAGCCGTTACGCCGGAAGGCAGCAGCGAAACCGACGGTGCCGGCGCCCTGTCCGTCACTTACAAACTCCCGCTTTGGCTGTCCGCCGGGACTCATGTCCTGACCGCCTCCGCCGGAGGCTATACCCGTTCCGATTCCTTTGACGCCGAAGCCCAGACTTCTGTTCTGCGCCTGTCGGCTGCGGAAGGGAGGCCTGGCGATGCCCTGACCATCAGCGGCGACAACTATCTGGATACTGGCAGCGACACCGTTGCCCTCAGCTTCGGTTCCACGGCCATCGCCGGCGCCCAGACCCTGCCTCTCAGCGACGGCAGCTTCCAGCACGCCTATACGATCCCCATGGAAACCGCCGACGGTTACTATACCGTGAAAGCCCTGACGACCCAGCAGGAGGAAGCCACGGCTTCTTATCGTGTCGATACCACGCCTCCCGCTGCGCCGGTGTTGTCCGCCCAGTCCACCGTCAGCCGGATCACCCTCAGCTGGGAACCGGTATCCGACTCCGATCTGAACGGCTACTATTTCTATCGCATGACCTCCGGCGGCGCTGTCTGGACAGAGCCGCTGATGACTCTCTCAAAGAGCGCTGCTTCCGAGATCCAGTACTTCCCGGAGGAAGTCCAGCGTGACACGACTTACATCTTCGGGCTGAGCGCCTTTGACCGGCTGGGCAACGAAAGCGCAGTGGCCCAGATCTCCGGCGCACTGCTGGCGGATACTCAAGCGCCTTCGGGCTGGCTTTCCGGCCAGGCGACCCGGATGAAGGCCGGTACCTACAACTTTACGGCTTACACCAGCGACAATCAGGATGTGGCGCTGGCCACGGTCCAGGCGGCCCGGTACAAAGGGACTCTGGATACTTCCGGCAACAAGGAATACGATCTGCCTGTGACGCTTTGGAGCAAAGAAAGCCCGAATTATTCCGAGACCTTTACGCTCACGATCCCCGGCGAGACCATCACCCAGGACGGCGAGTACAAGTTGACGCTGACCACCACGGATCTGGCAAACAATACTCATACGGTTTCCTACACCTACTACACCGATACCGTGGCGCCGCTGGCGCCCACGGCTCCCGGTGCTGCCGGCGCTGCGGGAAGCATCACGCTGGCGTGGACCCCCAGCACGAGTACGGATGTGGTCGGATACCAGATCTTTATGGCCGACGCCGAAGAAGCCCTGCTGCTTCTGGCGGAGCCCACCCGCACTGTGGGCGCGGTCTCTTCTGCAGTCTTTGAGACTGCGGCGGGTCAGACCCGGTTCTTCCGTCTGCAGGCTCTGGACAATGCGGGCAACCTGAGCGCTTTTACACCGGTGATTTCGGCCCTGGCCGAAGCCGACGTGACCGCGCCTGTCCTGTCTGCCCTGAGCCCCGCCGACGGTTATGCCAGCCGCTGGCCCAACGTGTACTTCTATCTCACAGCCCAGGACAACTTCCGGATCCAGCGGTTTGTGATCGAATATAAGCTGCGGGATGCGGTTTCCTGGAGCCTCCTCAAAACATTGGAGGATGGCACGGATTATTACAGCGGCGCTATGGGCGCGGCTCAGAACGCCTACTATTCCTGGAATTCTCAAGGCCTTTCCGGCACTTATGATATCCGTGCCAAGGCCGTGGACTACAGCGGAAACAGCTCTGCTTACCTGACGGCTTCCTACCGTCTGGACAAGACGGCCCCTGCCGTTCCCGCCAATGTGACGCCCACCGGGGCCTCCGGCGGCATCACCGTGGTTTGGGATGCGGTGGCCGATACCACCGGCGACCTTTGGGGCTACTACGTCTACCGCCAGGTTCAGGCCGATCCGCTTCCTGCCTATGTGTATATGGGCAGTGTGAACAAAGCTTCCGCCAGGACCTTTACGGATTACAATATCGAAATCGGGACAGATTATAAGTACGGGATCATCGCCCGGGACGATCTGGGCAACGAGAGCGCCATGGGGCAAAGCGCCCTGATCTCGGCGCCGGCTTATACGCCCGTCATCAACACCTTCCACAACGGCACCACCACCGGCGCCATTTACGCCGGCGACACCCTGACCGTGGAGGCTTCCGGCTTCAAACCTTATGAAACCATCTACGTGTACATGGACAGCCCCGATGGCTCGGGCACGCCGGTCCTGACCCGCTGGGCCGATGTGAACGGCAATATCAGCTTTACCTGGCGTTACGTGGTCGGGACGGCTGCCGGGGCCCACGGCATGACGTTGAAAGGATATACGAGCACGGCCCTGGTCACGAAGAACTTTACCACCCTGGCCCCGGCAGTTCTGCCGGCGGCGCCGCCTGCGCTGACCCCCGCCGGCAGCGGCGTGCTTTCCGTGACGCTTTCCGGCTACGTTGTGAGCGGAGCGGCCAGTTATAATATTTACAGAAAAGCCACCAGGACCCTGGACGGCGAGGAAGCCGAAGCCAAAGCGCTGCTGGCGCAGAATGTCCGCACCACGACCTACATCGACCTGACCGTCACCAACGGACGGCAGTACGTTTACTATGCGGAAGCGCTGGACAGCTTCGGCAATGCAGGGCCTCAGACAGAATCCGTGGGCATCGTACCCGCTCAGGATACGACGGCGCCCACTGTTACATTGGCAGACGGTCGCAGCGGCGACGTGATGAGCCTGTATGCCCTGGTTTCCGACAATGTGGAAGTGGTCTCCGTAGATTTCTCCTACAAGGAGGCTTCCGAAGGAACTTACACGACCATCACA
The DNA here is from genome assembly GCA_964572095.1 of uncultured Oscillospiraceae bacterium. Classification (GTDB taxonomy): domain Bacteria; phylum Bacillota; class Clostridia; order Saccharofermentanales; family UBA5734; genus JAAYKS01. The sequence goes on along the minus strand of CAZNGQ010000143.1, from coordinate 2,526 downwards.
AGCATCGCCATGGCCACTCAGCGCGGAAAGAGCGCCACGGCCCAATATGCATGGGATACAGCCTCTTTGGCCAACGGCAGCTATATCGTCAAAGCCCTGGTTGCAGACCGGGCGGGCAACACCACGGAAAAAACGCTGGAGATTTCCATCCGCAGCGCGGCCATCCCCTATGGCGGCGGACTCTCCGCAACTGCCGACGCCCTCCGGGTGATCCTCAACTGGACAGCCTCGGAGGATCCGGAGCTCAGTACCTATAAAATCTACAGAAGAGAAAGCACGGACGGCACTACCTGGAGCGCCTGGACACTGGCAGCTTCCACAAGCCTGCTCACCTATACGAATCACGAGCTGAGCGCGACGAAGCTGTATCAGTTCAGCATCGCTACCCTGGACCGCTTCGGGAACGAAAGCGAGGCGGTCCCGATGACCGTGCCTGCTTCCGGTACAATACAGCCATTGTCCGATACGGCGCTTCCGGTGATCGGAAGCTTTTCGCCGGCCACCGGCAGCGTTTTGAACAAGGTCAAAAATGTGAGCGTCCTGGCTTCGGACAACGTCCGGGTCCAGAAGCTTGAGCTTTTCGTCCAAAGCAGCGCCGGCGCTCACACCATCGGCGGCCTGAAGTATCATCTGATCGGCGAAAGCAATTACGGGACTGCCGGCTTCGGCACCATTGCCTTCAATACATTGGATCCGGCCCTGGGTCTTTCCGACGGCACGATCCGCCTGTTGGCCCGGGCCACGGACAATTCCGGCAATGCCGCCACGAAGACCGGCGACTATACGATCGATAATACACCGCCTCCGCTGCCGACACTCACGGCTGCTCCGGCGGAGCTGTCCGTAGCGGTCCGCGTGAACAGCGGCGGCGCGGCGGCGGATTTCTCCCACTATAATATCTACACCTCGGCCACAGAGAACGGCACGTACACCTTGCTGCTGTCCTCCGCCACCGGCGTGTACGCCCATACGGCAGCGCCCTTGAGCGGCCTGTGGTACAGAGCCTCCGCCGTGGATGCGGCGGGCAACGAGAGCGCTCTCACGGCCAAAGCCTTTGCGGTCCCCGGCCGCGATGCCACGGCGCCGGTGGTCTCGGTCTTTACCCCCGACGGCGAAACGCCGCTTCGGGGCACGGTCCAGCTTTCTGCCACCGCCACGGACAACGTGGCCGTGACCGGCATCCGGTTCGAGCACAAGGCAGAAGGGGCGAGCGCCTGGACCCAGATCGCCAACGTCACGAGCCTCACTGCCGGAAAGGCAAACTACACCTGGAACACCGTGGCCGAGTCTGCGGGCGTTCAGCTGACTCCCGACGGCAGCTATGCGATCCGCGCCGTGGCCTACGACGCCGCGGCCAATGAGGGAGCTTTGGCCGACGACTACACCATTTCCAACGATCCTCCGGCGCCGCCTTCGGCTCTGGAGATCTACTCCGGCCAGTGGTCCCTGATCATCAGCTTTAATGCGGTGGGCGGTTCGGACTTCAACCACTACAACATCTACCGGAAGCTTTCTTCCGAGGACGATTTCGTATTTCTGGCCAGCACCACCTCCAACGTCTACGTGGACAAGGGGCTGGATCCTGCCGACAGCTACGACTACAAAGTCACAGTCGTGAACGATCTGGGCCGGGAGAGCAACGGGGTGGAAAGCGCAGGCATCCTCAGCGACACCATGGCCCACAACGCCCGCCAACAGACCACCAAGCCGATCATCCGGCAGATCACGCCGGTCAACTACTATTTCAACGGCACATTGCCTCTGGAGACCCTGGTGGAAGATGACATCGGCGTATCCAGTGTCACCTATGAATACCAGCCCTACAGCGATCCTGCCGGCGCGGTGTGGGAGACCATCACCGTGGTGAGCGGCGCAGCCATTACGCAGAAGACCACCAATTTGACCGATTACGACGGCTTTGAAGAAACGCTTTGGAGCGGCGCGGCCAGCTGGGATGCCTCCGCATTGGCTCCCGGCGCCTACACCGTTCGCGTTACGGTGCAGAACATGGGCGGCTCGGAATCCGTGAGCATCCAGACCCGGACCTTCAACCTGGTCAAGAGCAATACGGCGGCTGCCCCTGTCGTGACGGTGGACAATCCCATGACCGGCGGCAAGCTGATCCTCCTGATGACCCTTCCTGTGGTGACCGGCGACAATACGGCGCCCATGGATTACTTTACGCTGTACCGGAGCACGGAAAGCGGCTTTGAGCCGGGTCCGGCGACCCTGCTGGCTGATGAAGTCCGGGGCAATTACATCGATACGAACAGCCTGACCAACGGCGTCACCTACTATTATATCGCCACTATGACCGACAAGGCCGGCAACGTCGGGACCCAGCGGACGCTGCAGGTCTCCGGGGTGCCCACTGCCGAAAGCGGTCTTGCGATCCTGAGTCCCGCCGATGTCACGGCCAGCCCCGACGCGCCGTTGATCGACCGGGAAAACACCATCACCGCCCGGGTGACCAACCAAGGTTATGCCACGGCCCAGGGCACGGTGACCTATTCCTACTCCCTGGAT
>CAZNGQ010000142.1:0-7173 GCA_964572095.1 uncultured Oscillospiraceae bacterium | reverse complement strand
TGTCGATGTGGACGTGAAGCAGAAGTTCCAGTTTGGCGGCATCGGCGCGCTGTTCCGTCGTCCAGGCGCGGATGATCTCCGCGGCCGCCCGCTCGGGGGTGAACTGTGCCGGCTCGATGCCGGGCAGGCGCTCTTTCATTTCCATCAGGAAGGCGGACGTCGCGGGAAGCATCAGCCCCGCCTGCTCCATGATGCCGGAGTCGGTAAAGACCTCCTCCGGCGCACCGAATCCAACAACCCCGCCGGTTCCCAGAACCAGGACCTGGTCCGCAAGCCGGGCGATGTCGTCCATGCTGTGGGACACCAGGACGATCGTGATGCCGCGGTCTCGCAGGCTGGCCACATAGCCCAGGATTTCGTCCCGGCCGGCGGGGTCGAGTCCGGCGGCCGGTTCGTCCAGCACCAGGATCTCGGGTTCCATGGACAGGACGCCCGCGATCGCGACCCGCCGCTTCTGACCGCCGGACAGCTCGAACGGCGACCGCTTGAGATCGCTCTCCGCCAGTCCGACCACCAGGGCCGCATCGGTGACCCGCCGGCCGACTTCCTCGTCCCCGAGCCCCATTTTGCGGGGTCCGAACGCGATGTCGTCGAACACGGTCTCTTCGAACAACTGGTGTTCGGGGTACTGGAAAAGCAGGCTGACCCGCTGGCGGATCCGGCGGATGTCGCTGTTGACCCCCGGATCCATCCCCAGAACCCGGACCGTCCCCTTGCCGGGACGGATCAATCCGTTCAGGTGCTGGATCAGCGTCGACTTGCCGGAACCGCTGTGGCCGACGACCCCAAGCAGCTCGCCGGCCTTGACGGTAAAGGAGACGTCGTGCAGGGATTGCGTCGCAAAGGGCGTTCCCGGGGTATAGGTATGGGAGAGATGGCTTACTTCGATGACCGGCCGCTCGGGGTTCCCACGGTGGTTCACGGTCGGATTCCGGGCCGGTTCCGGAACGTTGGCCAGAGTCTGGACCACGTCACACCCCTGCAGCACACGCAGGATCGCTTCCATCGCGCCTGAACGCGATGATGCCTCCAGTGGAAGCAGCGGGATGTCCGCCCAGGCGGCGACCCGATGCGCGATGTCTACATGGGCCGGCACATCCAGTCCTTCCGCCTTGATACGCTCCGGCACGTCGAAGATTTCGGCCGGCGTTCCTTCGAGGATGGGACTGCCTTCGGACAGGACCAATACGCGGTCGGCCAGGAGGACTTCCTCCATGTCGTGCGTGATGTTGACGACGGTCAGTCCTTCTTCCCGCACCAGTCGGGTGACCAGTCGGATGAAATCCGTCCGGCTGACCGGGTCGAGCATGGAGGTCGCCTCGTCGAGGATCAGGCATTGCGGCCGCATGGCCAGGATGCCGGCGATCGCCAGTTTCTGTTTTTGTCCGCCGGACAGCAGGTGGGGTTCCTTGTGGGCGTAATCGGTCAATCCGACATAGGCGAGCGAGCGGTCGACCGACTCGCGCATTTCCCGCCTCGGCATCCCGATGTTTTCCGGACCGAAAGCCACATCCTCCTCGACGGTAGTGCCGACGATCTGGTTGTCCGGATTCTGGAACACCATGCCGCAGGCGCGACGGATGTCCCAGATCGCCGCATCGTCCATCGTGTCGCGCCCCATGACGAGGACACGCCCCGAGTCGGGGACTTCCAGGGCGTTGAGCATGCGGGCCAGTGTGGACTTGCCCGAGCCGTTGCGGCCCAGGACCGCGACATGACCGCCTTTCGGGACATCGAGCGAGACGTCGCGGACGGCCATCAGAGGAAAAGCCGTATGCCGGTCGTACTCGAAACGGACTCGCTCGGCCTGTATGAATGTCTCCATGTTCTCCCATCCCGCACCGCGGAAGCCGTTGGCAGTCGAAGGCGTTGATCCGATGATGCGCAAAGGGGCACCCTTGACGGCTGCCCCTTCCCGATTGATTATGAACAATGATGTGTCAGCGGTCGGCAGCCGATTATTCCACGAACTCCAGGATCGCCATCTCCGCAGCGTCGCCGCGGCGGGGACCCAACTTGATCACACGGCAGTAGCCGCCGGCACGGTTGGCGAACTTGGGGGCGATTTCGTTGAACAGCTTGTCGACCGGGTTGACGACCTTGCCTTCGGTGTCATGGCCCTTCATAAGCCACAGGATCGCCATGCGGCGAGCGGCAAGACGGCTGGGCGCGTCGACCTGGACCATGGCCGTCTTCGTCTCGCGTTCGACGGCATCATACCGGCGGCCGTTTTTCGACTTCTTGGAGACAAGCACCTTACGGCCCTTGGCATCGATCTTGGCGCTGGACCGAAGTATCTCGCGGGTCTCGAAATTGTCTTTTTCCTTGGCGGCAATCGTGATCAGCTTCTCAGCGATCTTCTTGACCTCCAGGGCCCGCGCGTTCGTGGTCTCGATCCGGCCGTGAACGATCAGTTCGGTCACCATGCCGCGAAGCATGGAAAGCCTGATATCGGTAGCACGTCCGAGTTTTCTCTGTGCAGGCATGCCCTTATCCTCCTAGTGGGTGTATTCCGTTAAGAGCCGTCCTTATTCCTTGCTGTCCGCAAGGGTCAGATTGAGCTCCTTGAGTTTTTCAACAACTTCTTCCAGTGATTTCTTTCCCAGGTTGCGGACCTTCATCATCTCGTTCTCGGATCGGATGGCCAGGTCGCCGATGGAATTGATGCCGGCACGCTTGAGGCAATTGTAGGTCCGGACCGAAAAGTCCAGATCCTCGATCAGCGTATCCAGCAGGCGGTTGCGGCCCGCCCCATCCTCGGAGTCCTTGAAGCTCGGCCCGGCTGCGGAATCGTTGAGCGCAACGAACAGGCCAAGGTGGTCGCAGAGAATCCCGGCGCCAAGGCTGAGCGCTTCGCTGGCTGTCAAGGTTCCATCCGTCGTGACTTCGATCGTCAGTTTGTCGAAGTCCGTGAACTGACCGACACGAGTGTCCTCGATCGAATAGTTCACTTTGTTCACCGGCGTGAAGATGGAGTCGATGGGAATGACACCGATCGGCTGATTGGGCCATTTGTTGCGGTCGGTCGTATTGTAGCCACGTCCCTTGCCGATGGTCAGCTCCATGAAGAGCCGGCCTTCGCCGTTCAATGTGGCGATCGGGTGGTCCGGGTTCATGATCTCAATCTCCTCGTCGCGGACGATGTCCTTGGCGGTCACAACGCCGGTACGACCCTCGTCCGTGCTGATGTAGACCGTCTTGGGGCCATCCACATGCAGTTTCGCACGGATGCCCTTGACGTTGAGGATGATCTCGGTCATATCCTCGATCAGGCCCTTGACGGTGGAGAACTCATGGAGAACCCCTTCGATGCGGATCGCCGTGACGGCCGCGCCCGGAAGGGAGGAGAGCAGCACCCTGCGAAGGGAGTTGCCCATCGTGATTCCATAACCCCGCTCCAGCGGCTCGACGACAAATTTGCCGTAGGAACCGTCAGCGGATTCGTCCAAACACTCGATCACAGGCTTTTTAATTTCTATCATCCATTTCCTCCTCCATTTAGGCCGGAGAGCTGAAAGCGCCAGAAGCTCTAGCCGAGCTCCGTGAGAGCGTTATTTCGAGTACAGCTCGACGATCAGGTGCTCACGGACTTCCAGGTCAACGTCACTGCGGCCAGGAAGCTGCACGATGGTCCCCTTCAGCGCTTCACGATCCAGGGTGAGCCACTGGGGAATCGGGCGTTCCGGCATATCCTTGAACTTTGAAGAGGAACGGGAGCGGTCGCATACGGCGATGGCGTCTCCGGCCTTGAGCACGATGGAAGGAATGTCGATCTTCTTGCCGTTGACGGTGAAGTGGCCATGGTTGACCAGCTGGCGGGATTCCGCCCTGGAGGCGGCCAGGCCCATGCGGTAGACGACATTGTCCATACGGAGCTCCAGAAGGCGAAGCAGGTTTTCGCCGCTTTTACCTTTCAGGCGGGATGCCTTCTCGAACGTGTTGTGGAACTGTTTTTCCAAAAGACCGTAAAAACGCTTGGTCTTCTGCTTCTCACGAAGCTGCGTGCCGTATTCCGACACTTTCTTCCTGCCCTGGCCGTGCTGGCCGGGAACAAAGCTGCGCCGTGTGATGGAGCACTTGCTGGTAAAGCAACGCGTGCCCTTGAGGAAAAGCTTTTCATTCTCTCTGCGGCAAAGCCTGCAGACTGCTTCGGTATATCTTGCCATTTCGATCTACACCTCCGGAGATCAGACTCTGCGCCGCTTGGGCGGTCTGCAGCCATTGTGCGGGATGGGGGTAACGTCCTTGATCAGGGTGACCTCCAGGCCGGCGGTCTGCAGGGAACGGATCGCTGCCTCACGACCGGCGCCGGGTCCCTTGACCAGGACCTCCACGGTGCGCATGCCATGCTCGGCCGCGGTTTTTCCGGCGGTTTCAGCTGCCTGCTGCGCCGCGAACGGCGTGCCTTTGCGCGAACCCTTCATGCCCATCGCGCCGGCGCTTGACCAGGAGATGGCGTTGCCGGCGGGATCGGTGATCGTGACAACCGTATTGTTGAACGTGGAATGGATATGGGCGACTCCACGGTCGATGTTCTTGCGTTCTCTTCTTTTAGGCCTGGCTACCGTCTTTTTCGTTGCCTTTGCCATGATACGGACTCCTCCTTATTTGCGCTTGCCGGCGATTGTACGCTTGGGCCCCTTGCGGGTCCGGGCGTTGGTCTTTGTCCGCTGTCCGCGCACAGGGAGCCCCTGGCGGTGGCGGCGACCGCGATAACAGCCGATCTCGATCATCCGCTTGATGTTCAGCGCGATTTCCCGGCGGAGGTCACCCTCGACACGGTAATTGTTTTCGATCGAATCCCTGATCTTGGCGACTTCGTCCTCGTTCAGGTCCTTGACCCGCGTGTCGGGACTGATGGCGCAGGCAGCGAGGATCTTGTTGGAAATGGTCCGTCCGATTCCGTAGATATAAGTCAGGGCGATCTCCACCCGCTTGTCGTTCGGCAAATCCACTCCGGCAATACGTGCCATTCGTTTCTACCTCCGTAATAAATGCGTCGTTAGAAGACTATCTATTGGATGAACATGATCGGGGTTACCGTGGATTCCCGGCCGTTTGCTGGTGTCCGCGGCAGCCGCACCCCACATGGAACTTCCTGTTTCGTCTTGAGTCCGGTCGGCCTGCCGCGCCCGGCAAGCGGGCGTTTCCGGCAGGAAACCGGGTTGTCGCGGCACTCCCGCGATCAACCCTGCCTCTGCTTATGTTTCGGATCCGGACAGATCACCATGACCTTGCCCTTACGCTTGATGATCTTGCACTTCTCGCACATCGTCTTGACGGACGGCCGTACCTTCATGGTCTGTTACCTCCTTGTCCTCGGTTGCAGTTGGAGATGCGCGGGCGCACGTGAATCACGTACATAATATGCGCATGCTAAGACAGTTTATCAGAACCTATCCAAAAATCAAGCCGTTGGCTCGATTTTTTACCGAATCGGTCGGACGGATTACTTTGCGCGCCACGTGATCCGTCCCCGGCTCAGGTCATAGGGAGACAGTTCGATGGTCACACGGTCGCCCGGCAGAATCTTGATGTAGTTCTGGCGCAGCCTTCCCGAGATGTGGGCGATGATCTCATGCCCGTTCTCGAGTTTCACCTTGAACACCGCGTTGGGCAGCGCGTCGGCCACAATGCCCTCTACTTCGATGACGTCTTCCTTTGCCATTGTCTATGCTTCCTCCTTTTTTGAAACGGCGTCCCGCTGGGACTTTCCCGTTTCTTCCAGCAACCTGCGGTATCGATGGATGCAGCTGCGGATGGCGGCCTCCCGTTGACCCTCGTCCCGCATCTCCCCGATCATCCGCAGGACCGTATCGGCATCCGCCGGTTGTCCGAGATCCCGGACATGGCGGACATTCTTCCTTTTTGGGCGGGACATGTGCCTTGTCTCGCCATCCGCGAGATACAGGCTGGTGCCCTGCTGCGCGAGGACCGTCAGAAACCATCCGCCGCTGTCGCGTCCGGTCAGCGCCTGGACCACATGCCCGGCAGGGATCGTCACCGTCGAAACCCTCATGGACGCAACGCGGCTTCGCGGTCGGACAGGGTCAGGATGCGCGGGCCCGCGGACGTGATCGCGATGGTGTTTTCATAATGGGCGGATGGCAGGCCGTCCGCGGTCTCCACCGTCCAGCCGTCGTCATGCAGGACCACGTCGCTGGTGCCCAGGTTGATCATCGGCTCGATCGCGAGCACCATGCCTTCCACCAGACGGGCGCCGCGCCCGGGACGGCCGTAATTGGGGACATCGGGATCCTCGTGCAGGTGCTGTCCGATGCCGTGCCCGATCAGCACGCGCACGACCCCGTACCCGCGGTCCTCGGCATACTGCTGGATCGCGGCGGAAATGTCGCCGATCCGGTTACCGGGAACCGCCACTTCGACGGCTTTCCAAAAACAGGCTTCCGTGTCCGCGACAAGCTGGCGCACCTTCTCCGGCACTTCCCCGATCAGGAACGTCCGGGCCGCATCCCCGTGCCAGCCGTCGACGCAGGCGCCGAAATCCACACTGACGATGGAACCGTCGCGGATGACGCGCCGGTCGGAGGGAATGCCGTGGACCACTTCGCCATCGATCGAGACACAGGTCGCGGCCGGGTACGGCGGATCTCCATAGTGGAAAAAGGATGGAAGGGCGCCCTGCTGCTCCAGGATTCTGCATGCGATCCGGTCGACATCGGCGGTCGTCATGCCTGCGCGGATCTGCCCGCGGATCGCCTCAAGGACCATGCCGACCACATGGCCGGCCCGGCCCATCCTGTCGATCTCATCGGGCGTTTTCAATACATACATTCTAAATCCGCTCCGCAAGGCTTGCCTTGATGGATTCGATCGACCGGGCGCTGGAATGCTCGTTGTCGACATCCAGAAGCAGGCCTCTCTCCGTATAGTAGCCGATCAGCGGTTCGGTCTGGCGATGATAGGTTTCAAGCCGCTTCATGACCGTTTCGTGGACGTCGTCCGTTCGCTGGACGACCTTGCCGCCGCACCGGTCGCAGACCCCCTCGACGCGCGTGGGATTGAAATTCACGTTGTAGCTCTGGCCGCAGTCGCTGCAGACCCTTCGGCCGGATATGCGCCGGAGGATCGTCTCGTTGCTCAGCCGGATGTTCAGGACGGAATCCACTCGGGAACCGGCAGCGTCCAGTCGTTCGTCCAGCGCGACCGCCT
>CAZNGQ010000141.1:0-7212 GCA_964572095.1 uncultured Oscillospiraceae bacterium | reverse complement strand
CAACGGAAATGACCAGAAGCAGAACAACCGCCGGCACCATCCATCCACGCTTCACCCCGAAAGCCCCCTTTGTGAGATCCCCCACCAAAGGAATATCATGAAGACGTTTTTATGTCAATAGCACAATTCTTCCCTTCTGATTGGATCGTTATCCGTGTCTTTGAACAATTCTGCGGTTTTTGCCGATTTTTCGACAGCCGTGTATTCCGAAAAAAAGCGGCCCCTTGCAGGGCCGCCGTCTTGGCAGGGCTGTCATAAGCTGTTTCTCGTCAGATTGAGGACTTCCAGAGTCCATGGAGATTGCAGTATGCATACACATCCACGTTCTCCCGATCGCAGAACACAGCCTTGGGCTCGTCGCCGGGCTGCAGGGCGATCCGTTCGGTCCCGCCATCGCCGACAATGGCGATCCATTCGATGAAGTGCGTATCGATCATGGGGTGGGGAACCGCACCGACTGTCACCACGATCTTGCCGTTCTCGCGGACGGCGACCGGCACGTGTTTCTCTTGCGAGGCATCTGTCGTATTGGGCACCAGCTTTTTCATGGGCTCGTTGCAGCATACGAGCTCGCCGCCGCCGTCGCGGATGAGGCCGACCATATTGCCGCAGACCTCGCAGATGTAGAAGGCAACCGCTTTTTTCATGGGATACCACCTTTCTCCATTTCGTGTTGTCGGAGTCTACTTCTTTCATGATAGTACATGCAGCCGGAATCGGCAAACCATACTCATTCAGGATAGGCATCGGTGGCAGGGCCGTCAGTAACCGGTGAAACGCCTGATGCGGTCACACGTCCGTACAGCCGGCTGCGGCCCGACTTGCCGACCGTCTCGACCCGCCCGGCAGCCAGCAGCACGTTGATCGCCCGCTGCGCATCCCGCAGTTTCATCCGCGCCCGCTCGGCAAAGTCGTGCGAGCGGAACGCCTCCGGCAACCCTTCCGGGATCAGGGCGTCCAGGCCCTCGGGCAGCCGGATGTACAACGCGTCCGCGACCGCGGATGGTATGCGGTCGTAGCGGGTGGACCCTTTTTTTCGGTCCGTACTCCATCCGTTGAGCAACCGGTATTCCTCCAGGTCGATCAACAGGATCAGCAGACGAAGGCGCGAATCGCGGAGCAGGGCTTTTATATAAACAAGTTCGCGGAAGATCTCGGTCGGACGGCCGGTCTTGGGGGACTTGCGTTTTCCGGACACTTCGCCGGTCTCCTCGTCGATCCACAGGAGCCACTTCGTGCGGGGGATCGGGTAGACGATCGTGACCGGGCTGACGGGCAGGAAGGCCTGCAGTTTTGGCCGCAGCTTTGAAAAACCCGCCGTCTGGATCTCCAATATCCCTTCCGGCCCGCAGATGTCGGCAAAATAGCCGCCGATCCGGACTTCCTGAAGCGATCCATCCGGCTCCAGGAATGTTTTCAGGATGGCATGCAGCGTTTTTTCGCCCAGTGTGCCGATGCCCGCGCGGAGGCGTTCTGTACCAACCACGCGGGCACGGGCAGACTCAAAGGCGTTCGGATCGAACAGGTCGACAGCCAAGGCTGGAAATCACCTCAATTGGTTTTATTGGGAAGGAACGGGATCAGCTGCTTGGCAAAGGAGGGCATCGTCATGGTCTGCAACCAGACCTTGCCGGGGCCGGTCAACGTGGTGAGGAACAGGCCTTCGCCCCCGAACAGAACGTTCTTGAATCCCTTGACCATTTCCGCCTGGTAGCGGACGGACTCCTCGAACGCGGCTACATTGCCGGTGTCGACTTTGATGGTCTCGCCGGGTGCCAGGACCCGCTCTTTCATGCTGCCGTCGATCTCGAGAAACACCATGCCGCTGCCGGCCAGGCGCTGCAGCACAAACCCCTCGCCCCCGAACAGCCCCGCTCCAAGCCCCTTGGTGACATAAGCGCTCAGGGTGACGCTCGGCTGGGCGCAAAGGAAGGCGCCGCGCTGCGCGATGATCGTGTGGTTCGTGACGTCGACGCCGATGATGTGGCCCGGAAAGGTGCTGGCGATGACGATTTCCTGGTTCGGGAGGGCCGAGGTGTAGGTCGCCATGAACAGCGACTCGCCGCTGATCATGCGGCCGAGCCCTTTCATGAAACCGCCCTGCATGTTGGTCGCCATGTTGATTCCGTTATCCATCCAGGCCATTCCGCCGGACTGGGTGAAGACGCTCTCCCCGGGGTTGAGCCGGATCGAGACGGCCGGCATATTGCCGCCGAAGACCTCGTAGCGGAGGGGTCCGCCCGAATAACCAACTTGCGGCTGCGGTTGGGGTGCCGGCTGAGCATATGGTTGGGGAGTCGGCTGTGCATACGGCTGGGGAGTCGGCTGTGCATATGGTTGGGGCGCCGGTTGAACCGGCATGCCGAGCGCGCTGCCGCAGCGGTTGCAGAATTTGGCACTGTCGGGCATGGTATTGCCGCATTTCGAGCAAATCATGATTGTTCCCTCCACTGGTGTTGATGGTTGTCGATTCCATTCAATTATACTCAAACCCGTTCGCTCAAAGGCTCCCGGCCGTGTTCAAATGTGAAAAATCATTGAAAATGTGGAGCTGCGCGCGGAGATACGGGTCGCCGGTGCGAATCCAGGTCAGCGAGGTGTTTTCCAACGGTGAGCCGAACCGGAAACGCTTTTCCTGCGGCAGTCCCAGCAATCCACAGACGATGCACCGGATCGTGCCGCCGTGTGCGACAATGGCCACCGGTCCCGCGTCCATCGCGGTCAAACGGTCCAGAGACGGGCGGCATCGGGTCCAGACATCCAGGCCGTTCTCGCCCCCGGGATAAGGCAGATCCGACTCGTGCCGCAGCCACGCGGTGCGTTCCTCCGGGTAAACGGTCCATCCGTTCAGCAGGACATTCGCCATGTCGATCTCACGAAACGCCGGATCGATCGCGCGGGGGCAGTCGCAAGCCGTCCGTAGCGCGTCCGCGGTCTCCGCCGCGCGGCGCAGGTCGCTGGACACGATCAGGGCCGGCCGCAGCGCCGCAAGACGGGGAGCCAGGGAAAGTACCTGGCGCAGCCCGCGTTCGGTAAGCGGAGGATCCATCACGCCTTTACCCTTGTCGAACCATTTGGGCGACGCATGCTCGGCCTCGCCGTGCCGGATCAGCAGCAGATCCATACTATGCCTCCCGGAGGGTTTTTTTCATCATATCATTCACGGGTGTCACTCATGCGCCCTATAATGAAAAGGAAAAAGGGGGTGTCGTCATGACGAAGAGACAAATCCGGGTCGCGATGGCCGTATTGGCCGTACTGGCGCTGCTGTCGGCGGCGGTCTCCGGATGCGGCGGCGCGCCGACCGGTACCGTCGCGCCATCGACGGCCGGAAAGACGGCAACCTCGGTCCGGGCGACGACCACCGCGGTGCCGACAGCTCCGTCTACGACAGCTCCGACGACCACAGCCGCGGCGACCATGGCCGCGCCGACACCGGCCTATACCGGCATTCCGTCCGTCGGCACGGTCTACCGGCTGGTCGAAGTCCGGGACTATGTCATGGACAACACGGCGTCCCCGCCCATGCCCGGGCCCGAGCGGACGACGGATGCCTATGCCGCGTTCCTGGACGGGCTGGCGGCCGCCGTTCTTGCGACCGGTCACAGTTCCACGATCGGGGAATTCTCCGTTACGGTCTCCTTTACCGGCCCCAACGGCCCGGGGGTCACCGCCCGGGATCCGCTCACCACGACGACCGGGTACACCTGGGCCGTGCCCGACACGCTGACCGCCGGGACCCCGGCCACGCTGACCGCTACCGGCAGCCAGCATGTGGTGGCCACATCGGGTGCCGACACCTGGGCGGCCGGGGAACTGTACTTCAGCTTGTACGGCGGCGAGGAAAGCACGTTCGAGATGGATTTCCGCGGAGACGGGGAGGGCCTCGTCAACATCGACGCCGCATTCGGGTCCGCGCTGCCCGCTTTGACAGCCGGGCAGACGGTCAGCCACGGGGAGTACCCGATGTCCATCCCGGCCGGCCCTTCGCGCACACTGGCGATCGAGGTGATGATGATGCCGTTCGACGGCAACCGCTCGCTCCACCGCGTCTACTTTTACCAGCCCTAGACGGCCAGGCCGGCCACCGCCTCCGCTTCCGGTCCGGCGCAGACCGACGGGCCGCAGCCGGCTAGGCTTTCCGGATAACGCCATCCCTTGTCCCGCGCCAGGGCCAGATACCGTCGGGCGTCGTCGTCCCGCCCGACGAGATGGTGGGCGTACGCCGCGTTCCAGTACAGCCACGCGGATCCGCCCCAGTCCCACCCGATATCCAGCGCGGCGGCATAGTGCCGGGCCGCGCGGTCCGGGTCGGGCAGGACGCCCATTCCAGGCCTTCCCTGCATCCAGTAAATCCCATTGATGAGGTCGGTGTTCCGCGCGTCCGTCCACCCGAACCGGACCGGGAAGCGTGCGGTCTCGACGAAACCCGCCGACCGCGCCGTTCCGATCGATCCGGTATTGGACACCCAGCACTGCCACCCGGCCCGGTTCAAGCCGCGCCGCGCGGCCAGCAGCAGCGTCCCCCGCGCCATGCGGCTCCCCCATCCCTGACGGCGATGGTCCTCATACGTCTCGATCCCGATCTCGCAGGCGTCGCCGACGACCCAGTCGGTCAGGCACCAGCCGGCGATGCGCCCGCCCACCCGGGCGACCGTGCCGAATCCGCGTTCGAAGAAGGATTCCAAGGATGGCCATCCCTGCCGGATCTCCTTGCGGACGCCTTCCACGCCGGGATCGATCCCCAAGGCCTCATCCGACAGCATCGCAGGCGTTACCTCCTCGATCCCTTCCGGCAGGCCTCCCGGCAATCCCGTCAAATCCCGGCCGAAAGACACCCGCATGTCAGGCATGGCCGACAGCCCCGCCAGCAGCGCGTCCTGCGCAGGCTCCCATTCCTTTTCCCGTCCGTCTCCCACCGGCGTGAACACGACGTAGTCGACGCGCCCGTTCCGGCTTCGCTCCGGCAGAACCCGCTCGCGCAGTTCCCGGTTTCCATCGCGGAAAAATGGGATATCCCCCGGATCCCCGCCCAGCAGGATCCCCTGTTCGTTCACAATCATTGCGGCGCGTCCCGAAGACCGCACCTCGCCCCGGATCGCGCCGGTGAGCACGCCCTCCACGGACAAGTGGTGCGCCATGTGCCGGAACAGCACGCGGACCGGTTCCATGTCAGTCCTGATCTCCCGTGTGTCTTCCATTGGCATTCCCCTTTCGGTTGATTCGTTTCTGATTGGCGGCCTGTCTTTCTTTCAAGTGTTCCACTTCCTTTTTCTCCATCCGGTACCGCTCCAGCCGCGCTTCCGACAACCGGCCGGTCCGGATCGCCTCACGTACGGCACATCCGGGTTCGGAACCGTGCGCGCAGTCGGAAAACCGGCAGCGCGCGGCCGCTTGCGCGACATCGGCGAAGACGCCGTCGAGATCCTCCTGCTCGACCCAGAGCTGCAGCTCCCGGATGCCCGGGGTGTCGATCACCGCGGCTCCGCCCGGCAGCCGGAACAGCTGCCGGTTCGTCGTCGTGTGCCGGCCCCTCCCGTTCTTCCCGCTGACCGTATTGGTCGCCTGTACCTCGCGCCCGAAAAGCGAATTGAGCAGCGTCGACTTGCCGACGCCGGATGATCCGAGGAACACCACGATCCGGTCGGGACGAAGATAGCCGCGGACCGCGTCCAGTCCATCGCCGGTCACCGCGCTGATCGCATGGATCGGTATGTCCGGGGCGAATTCCCGCGTCCGGTCGACCATTTCGCCGGCCCGGGCCGTCCGGTCCGACTTGGTCAGCAGGATCACCGGCGGCACGCCCGAGTGCCGGATCATGACGAGATAGCGTTCCAGGCGCGGCAGCGAGTAGTTGCCGTCCAGTCCCGCCAGGATGAAGGCCACATCCACGTTGGCCGCCAGCACCTGTTCCTGCGTCGTCCCGCCGGTGATCAGGCCGTCGTGCATCTTTCTCCCGCCGGAAATAGGCATCTTGCGCACGATCCGGTTGCGCCGCGGCGAGACGGAGGAGATCCGGACCACGTCCGACCCGCCGTCCGCTTCATAGGAGACAAGGTCGCCGGGCACGGGGTATTGCCCCGCCTCCAGCGCCAGCAGCCGGAAACGACCGGTCACGGCACCGTGGAATTCCGCGTCCCCGGCATCCAGCAGGTACCGGTCGCCCAGCCGTCCGGTCACACGGGCGAGCCCGGCCGGCCTGTCATCGACATAAATGTTCTTTTCAGTTGTTTGTAAACCCATTCTTTCGCAAATCCTTTCAAATAAAACAAAAACGGCCGCAGGTCGATCCTGCAGCCGCACTTCCGTACGATCGGGAAACCTGTCGTCTGCGTCCCGCCCGGTCTGTTCCGGGGGACGCGCATATGAAACTAGACGGAGGAAACCCTCCCGCGTGCGATCCGGTTATTCAAAACCAATCACTCCCTTCGGTTCAAGCTAGAGACATCATACTTCCCATCCAGGGATTTGGCAAGAAAAAAGCCCGCTGTCCCTTTCGGAACAGCGGGCTCTTTATAGCAGGCAGGCCGGATTGCGGAGGAGGAGCCGCTTACAGCAGGTGGATCGTGACGAAGATGCCCGCGGTGAGCGAGGACACCAGCGAAACGACGGTGATCTGGGTGTTGAGCGAAGGGCCGGCGGTATCCTTGAACGGATCGCCGACGGTGTCGCCGACGACGGCGGCCTTGTGGGCTTCGGAGCCCTTGCCGCCGTAGTTGCCGGCTTCGACGTACTTCTTCGCGTTGTCCCACATGCCGCCCGCGTTGGACATCAGGAGGGCCAGCAGCAGGCCGGACATGATGTTGCCGGTGAGGAAGCCGCCGATGGCATGGACACCGCCGACAAAGCCGACGACAAGCGTAGAGAGGATGGCCACGAGGCCGGCGGGGATGAGTTCCTTGAGGGCGCCGGTGGTCGCGATGTCAATGCACTTGACGTAGTCCGGCTGGCCGGTGCCTTCCATCAGGCCCGGGATTTCCTTGAACTGGCGACGGATCTCGGTGACCATGCGCTCCGCGTTGCGGTCGACACCCATCATCAGCATGGCGGAGAAGACGGCCGGGATGGCCACGCCGACCAGCAGGCCGAAGAAGACCAGCGGATCCATGATGGAGAAGTCGATGGCCTCGCCGATCTTCTTCTCGACGATTTCCTGGTAGGCGGCCAACAGCGCGATGACGGTCAAGCCGGCGGCGCCGATGGAGAAGCCTT
>CAZNGQ010000140.1:0-7243 GCA_964572095.1 uncultured Oscillospiraceae bacterium | reverse complement strand
GGATACAGTGCCGCGGTGATGGCGTCGAACCCCGGTGAGCAGATCGGGCCGGGCGGAAGCCCTGGATTCGTGTAGGTGTTGTACGGGCTGTTGATGGCCATGTCTTCATCGGAAACGATCAGGATGGCCTCCTGCCCCTTTTGCTCACGCAGATAGTTGATGGTCGCGCAGGACTGCAGATACTGCATGTCCGATGCGGACGAGTTGATCCGGTTGTGGAAAACGCTGGAAACCAGGTCCATGTCCGCCCGGCTGCCGCTTTCCTTTTCGATGATCGACGCCAGCGCGATCACCTGATCCATGGTCATGCCGAGTTTGGCCGCCTTGTCGTAGAATTCGGGAAGAAGCTTCACCTCGGCATTGGATAGGAACTTGGAGACAATTTCTTCTTCGTCCGTGTTCTTGTCGAACTTGTAGGTGTCGGGATACAGGTATCCCTGCAGCGCCCATTGACGGCCGTTCCCGCTCGGGATTTGCGCCACGAAGTCGTACTCCGTGAACAGCGACGGCCGGTCGACGATCCGGTCGAGCGCGACCTCGTCGAACAGGACCCCTGCATCGGTCAGGGTCTGCTTGAGCTGAAGATAGGAAAGACCTTCCTTGAACGTGACCTCGATGGATTTCGGCTGCTGGGACAGCAGATACATGATCTCATCATAGCTGAGATCTTTCGTGACATAGTGGGTTCCGGCCAGATAGGCGCCGTCGAAACCGTTGATCTTTGAAAGCAGGGTGAACAGCATGGTGTTGCCGATCACGTCCGCTTTCTGAAGGAGCTGGGCGATGTCCTTGGTGTCCGATCCTCGGGGAATGACGACCATCCTGGCCCCAGGGGTATCCGCGGAGATCGACAGCATGCCGCTCTCGAGCTTCTCCAGCCGCACGTTCTGCTCGAGGACATATTCATATCCGAGGATGAAGCCGACAAAAGTCGCCACAACCACGCACAGAATCACAACCAGGGCGAACAGGGTCTTAAAGACTTTGCCAGATATCATGCCGTCCCTCACCTGTGGACAAGGACTCTCAGTCGGCTTTACGGGAACGGAGTTTTGCGCGCTGCTCGCTGTTGAGAACGCGCTTGCGGAGCCGGATGCTCTTTGGCGTGATCTCGATCAGCTCGTCGTCCGCAACGAACTCCATGAACTGCTCCAGGCTCATGATCGTCGGGGATACCAATCGGAGGGAATCGTCCGAGCCGGATGCCCGCATGTTGGTCACGTGCTTTTTCTTGCAGACATTGACCACGATGTCCTCGTTCTTGGGATTGCTGCCGACCACCATGCCTTCATATACCGGCTGTCCGGCGGAGATGAAGAGGTTGCCGCGTTCCTGCGCGTTGTACAGCCCGTAGGTCATCGCCTCGCCGTTCTCCCATGCGACCAGTACGCCGTGGCTCCGGATCTCGATTTCGCCCTTCCACGGTTCGTACCCCGCAATGATGCTGCTCATTATACCATTGCCCTTGGTGTCGGTCAAAAACTCCGAACGGTAGCCGATCAGCCCTCGGGAGGGGATGTTGAACTCCATCCGGGTGTATCCCTTTTCCGGCGGATGCATCCCGATCATCTCCGCCTTTCGGGATCCGAGCTTCTCGATGACCACGCCGACATAGTCCTCGGGCACATCGACCATGAGGGTCTCGATCGGTTCGCACTCCACCCCCTCGATCTCCTTGATGATGACCCGGGGCTTGGAAACCTGGAACTCGTACCCCTCACGGCGCATCGTCTCGACCAGGATGGACAGGTGCAGTTCACCGCGGCCCTTGATGATAAACGACTCGGTCGTGTCGGTCGTCTCCAGGCGCATGCTCACATTCGTCTCCATCTCCCTGAAAAGCCTGTCGCGAAGATGGCGCGATGTGACATACTTGCCTTCCCTGCCCGCGAACGGGCTGTCGTTGACACTGAAGGTCATGGCGATCGTCGGCTCGTCGATATCAATGAATTCCAGCGGTTCGAGCGTATCGGGCGCGCAGATGGTCTCGCCGATCGCGATGTCCGGAATGCCGGCCACGCAGACGATCTCGCCGACGGTGGCGCTCATGACCTCCAGGCGGGAAAGCCCGCTGAAGCGCAGCAGCCGGACGACCTTGGCGGTGCGGGCGCCCGGGCCGGTGTCGCTGCAGATCGCAATCTGCTGTGCCTGGCGGATCGTGCCGCGCATGATGCGGCCGATGCCGATGCGGCCGATATAGTTGTCGTAGTCGATGTTGGACACGAGCATCTGCAGCGGAGCTTCGCTGTCTCCCTCGGGGCAGGGGATGTGCTCGACGATGGCTTCCAGAAGAGGCAGGATCGTACCGGTCTCCTCCTTCATCGCTTCCGCGAGATCACTTGACGCACAGCCCTGCCGGGCGGATGCGAAGATCACCGGGAAATCCAGCTGGTGCTCGTCGGCCCCCAGTTCGATGAACAGGTCGAGGACCATGTCGACGACTTCCGTCGGGCGGGCGTCCGGCCGATCGATCTTGTTGATGACGACGATCGGGATCAGCCGCATGGCCAGGGCTTTTCGAAGCACAAAACGGGTCTGCGGCATCGGGCCGTCGAACGCGTCCACGACAAGGAGAACCCCGTCGACCATCTTGAGAACCCGTTCGACTTCACCGCCGAAATCCGCATGGCCCGGCGTATCGACGATGTTGATGCGGGTGTCCTTGTACATAATGGCGGTGTTCTTCGCCAGGATCGTGATTCCGCGCTCGCGTTCAAGCGCATTGCTGTCCATGACCTGTTCGGTCAGCTGCTCGTTTTCCCGGAATACGCCGCTTTGGCGAAGCATGGCGTCGACCAGCGTGGTTTTGCCATGGTCGACGTGCGCGATGATGGCGATGTTGCGGATTTGATCAATTTTTGCTGACGGCATGTTGTTGGGTTCCCTTCTCGCTTCGATTCTCGCAGGTCATCCGTTTTTCTTGTCCCGATCCCGTTCCCTCATATGGAAGCGGATCGGCGTGCCTTCGAATCCGAAACTCTTTCTGAACTGGTTCTCCAGATAGCGTTCGTAGGAGAAATGCATCAGGTTCTGGTCGTTCACAAAAAGCACGAACTGGGGCGGGCGTGCCGACACCTGGGTGACGTAGTAGATCTTCAGGTGCTTGCCCTTGTCCTGGGGCGTCGGGACCATGGCGACCGCCTCGGAAAGGAGGTCGTTGAGCATGCCGGTTGTCAGCCGGATTCCGGCCTGTTCGAACACATGGTTGATCTGGAGGAACAGCTTGTCCACGCGCTGGCCGGTCAACGCCGAAACAAACTCGATCGGGGCGTACGACATGAACGAGAACCGCTCCTGGATGTCCCGCTTGTAGGTTTCCAGGGTGCCGGTCTCCTTTTCGACGAGATCCCACTTGTTGACGACGAGGATGCAGGCCTTTCCCGCGTTGTGAGCCAGACCGGCGACTTTGGTGTCCTGTTCGGTCGGGCCGTCCTTGCCGTCGATGAGGATGACGCAGACATCGGCGCGCTCGATGGCGGCCAGTGTCCGGATCATGCTGTATTTTTCGATTTCGTCCTCGATACGGCTCTTCTTGCGAAGGCCGGCGGTGTCGATGATCACATAATGGCCATGCTTGTTGTGCAGTTCGGTGTCGATGGCGTCGCGTGTCGTCCCGGGTATGTCCGAGACGATCGTGCGCGATTCGCCCAGCATCGCATTGGCGAGCGAGGACTTGCCGGCGTTGGGTTTTCCGATGATGGCCACGTGGATGTCGACGTCTTCCTCGCTGGTTTCCACCACCGGCGGAAACAGGTCGTACACCTGGTCGAGGAGGTCGCCGACGCCCAGCCGGTGTGCCGAGGAAATGGGGTAGGGGTCGCCAAGGCCTAAATTGTAAAACTCGTACGCCTCGCTCGGGATCGGGCCGACGCGGTCGACCTTGTTCACGGCGAGTACCAGCGGTTTTTTGGATTTGCGGAGCAGCGTCGCGATGTCCTCGTCCGTCGCCGTCATTCCGGTCTGGATATCCACGACAAAGACGATGACATCGGCGGTTTCGATCGCGATCTGCGCCTGGGCGCGCATCGCCTTGAGGATGACGTCCTCGCTCGTCGGCTCGATGCCGCCGGTATCGATGACGATGAACGGGCGTCCGCGCCATTCGGATTCCGCATACAGGCGGTCGCGGGTGACGCCGGGCGTGTCGTCCACAATCGACAACCGGCTTCCGGCCAGGTAATTGAACAGGGTGGACTTGCCAACATTGGGCCGCCCGACGACGGCAACGATCGGTTTACTCAAAGGTTCTCCTCTCCTCTCGCGATCCGGTCCAGAACAGCGAGCAGCTCCGGTGCGGTCGATCCACAGACGACGACCCGGGCGTGCAGTTCATTCTGCAGGCGGTCGGGCGTCCAGTCATCCAAAAAAACATCTCCCTCGGCGCGCAGCATGGCGTCGGGCAGCAGCAGGATCCCATCGGGATCGTTCTCCATCGCCGAAGCGAGCTGCGCGGCGATATCGCCGGCCGTCACCAGTCCGGCGACCGTGATGGTTTCGCCGAAAAACCGGTTCCGGACCGGGTGTGTCGTCCAGTCCAATCCGTACAGCGAACGGATCTTCCCTGCATGGCGGTCGAGCAGCGGGGCGAAATCAACGCCGGTCACGGCATGGATGCGGGGCCGACGGACGGTGTTCCGCCAATCCACTCCGGTCGATTCCCGCCAGGCGATGCCTTCGTTCATTTCCCTGTCGAACAGCGATGACATGCCTACACCGTTCTCCAGCTGTGGAAAATCCTCGTACGCTTCGGCTTCCGGCAACGGAGAAGCGGCGCGCAGGTAGAACTCGTCCGATGCGTAGAGGGTGCGCGAGCCGCGCTCGGACAACAGCCGCCGCTGCCAGGCGTGGACCTGCTCCAGAACCCGGCCTGCGTCTTCCCGGCCGTAAGCCCGGAGTTCGGTCAGCCGATTGGCCTCCCGGAAGCGCGTCAGGCCCACCGGAACGACCGATACGCTCAGCAGCCGCTCCCCCAGTGTGATCAGGCCGCTCATGGTCTCCTGGAGCACCTTGCCGTCGTTGACGCCCGGAACCAGGACAATCTGGACGTTCACCGAGATGCGGCTGTCCACGATCCGGCGCAGGCGTTCCATGACGTCCCCTGCAAACCGGTTGCCCAGCATTTTGCGACGCACCTCGGGTGACAGTGCATGGACGGAGATGTTCATCGGCGAAAGCCGGAAACCGACCAGGCGGTCCAGCTCGGCGTCGTCCAGATTGGTCAAGGTGACATAGTTGCCGGCCAGGAAAGACATGCGCAGGTCGTCGTCCTTGAAGTAGAGCGATGGCCGCATCCCCCGGGGCAGCTGGTCGATGAAGCAGAACACACAGCGGTTTGTACAGGAACGGCAGTCATCCATCAGGGCGCTTTCGAACTCGAGCCCGATGTCTTCGTCCTCGTCCTTCTCGATGTCGAAAACCTGGATCCCGCGCTTCGTCCGCACGGTCAGTGAAAAGTCCTCCGAGAGCATCGCGGTACGGTAGTCAAACACGTCGCGAACCTGCGCGCCGTTCACCTGCAGCAGTTCGTCGCCTTCCGCAAGGCCAAGCTGGGCGGCGATGCTGCCCGGCTCGACACCGGTAATCCGATGGACCTGTTTGTCGTTCAACGATCGGCCTCTTCCATAGCTGCAAAAAAAGAAACAGCGCGTTTTGCACGTCCCGCTGTTTCCTCATGCTCCCGGCGAACGAACGGAAACGCCCGACGTGACCGCCGGGAGGTTCCGATCAGGATTTCTTCGCTTCCGCCTGGGCCACAACTTCCCTGCCTGCGTAATAACCGCAGGATTTGCAGACTTTGTGCGGCATCTTGAGCGTATGGCACTGCGGGCACTCGACCAGGTTGGGGACCGTGAGTTTCCAGTTGGCGGAGTGGGAGCTGCGGGTCCTCGCCTTGGACCATTTACGTTTCGGGACAGCCATGTTGCTTACCTCCAATATTGCTGCAAAAAAACAGTGTCTACCGGTTTATAACAGATCCTTGAGCCGACTGGACGGTTGCTTCTGCGCATCCGGATCGTCCGGACATCCGCAAGCGCCCAGATTACGGTCGGCACCGCAGATGGGGCAGATCCCCGCGCAGTCCTCCCGGCACAGTTCGCGGATGGGAAGCGCCGGCAGGAGGTTTTCACGGACCGCATCGGTCACGTCGACCGTATAGTCCGTATATTCGTAGGATCCGATGTCACCGTTCTCTTCCGGTTCCGGCAGACGTTCGCCGGAAACACGCTGGTTCGAGCGGAACGTCTCCCGGATGTCCACGGTGAGCGACCGTCGGATCGGGGCCAGGCAACGGGCGCATAACGCTTCGTAGTCGGCCGACGCTTTTCCGGTCAGGATCAGAAGACCGTGTCCGGCATTCTGGATCGTTCCCTGAAAAGCGACCTGGGATCCGCCGTCGAACGTGAACCCGGGGAAGGCCAACCCGATATCGTCCGGTGCAGCCACAGCCTGTACAGCCATGTCTGCGCCTTGGGTCCGGGCAATGGCCTTGACATCGAATTTCATCCTATTCCTCCACAGACGCGAATGATATTATCCAACAGAACCTGCTTATTGTCAACCAAATCCGAACCCGGCCATCGAGATGGCGTCGATCCTGCACGTTTCCTTGACAATCGTGAGCCGATCATCCCGTCGAGGGGTGCCTCACCTGTCGCGTTTCAGGCGCCGATCCGGCGTACATCCACATGAATCCGTGTGTTCAGGTTGTGCTGGTTTCCAAAATCGATGGTATAGCTCAGGTCGATCTCCCCGCCGGTTTTCGTGATCTTCGACGAAACCAGGTGCGTCGACAAGCCGACGTTGATGATTCCGTACGGGGTGGTCATGCTGGTCAGGTGCTGCTGCCCTTCGCTGAACTGCATGCGCATGGAGGCGTCTCCCTGCCGCATGAGCGACACCGAGCCGTCGTCCGCCACGCGGATCGTCGTGGTGGTGTTGGCCATGCCGGTCTCGGGATTCTCCCGGTATAGCAGGACCCAGGCGTCGTCAAGCCGAACCATGCGGCCCTCCGTCGTAAGCCGGACGGCCTCGGGGTGGTCGTTGCCCTCCCACTGCGCGCTTTCGATGGTCAGGATCGCATTGTCTTCGTCCATGGATTCCCCCTCGGGCTGGTGTCCGGTACCGCCGGTCGAATCGGTGTGAAAGCGGTGCAAAAACGGGAACCTTCCGGTTCCCGTCTTTGTCCGACTGGTGCCCAGAGCCGGAATCGAACCAGCGACACGGGGATTTTCAGTCCCCTGCT
>CAZNGQ010000139.1:0-7248 GCA_964572095.1 uncultured Oscillospiraceae bacterium | reverse complement strand
CGCCTCGATATTGGCATTGAGACCGCCGAACAGTTCGGCGACGTTCCAGCCATGGTCGATGTTCAACAGGCGCATTGCCATTCAGGATCCTCCCGTCGGGTATGGACAGATTTTACGTGTTTGGCTGAAGAAGCTCCAGGCGGTAGGCCGGACTGTCTTCCGGAAGTTTCTTGATCGTGACACGGTCCATCACGGCGAAAACGGTTTCGATGGCGCTTTGTTTCATCGAGGCCACCTGCGGCTGGAGGAAGGACTGCGCGTTTGACAAGCCGGAAGAATCGATGATGACGACGATCTCAAACTGCTCGCTGCTGAGGAAACGTTGGCCGTTGATAACGATTGTACTCCCGGCCGTGGCGATTTCCGACATGGCGACCAGCCGTTGGCCGTTGATGGAGATGGCCTGGGCGCCTGTCGCGCGCAGCATGTTGACGAATGTGCGCAAATCCGAATCCCGGACGGCCCTGTCCTTGGCCGGACTGATCGTGATGATGCCGCCCGGACCCGTGACATCGGTCAGCCCGGCAAAAATCTCCGCATGGTCGCGCTCGTCGATGATGGCCCGCAACTGCTCCTCCTGCCCTGCCGTGCCTTTTTCCATCGCCCGTTGGGCTGCGGTCAGCTTGTCGATCTTGTCAACGAGTTCCCCGTTTTTCTGCATCAGGTCCATGACCTGCTGCGACAGCTCGTCGACCCGCAGGTTCTCCGCCAGGGCGAGATAGCTGTTGGAGTTGATACTCTTCAGCTGCAGGGCGATGATGACGCCGAAAAGCAGGCAAACGATGGTGAACGTGATTGACTTCATAACGCTTTTGTTTTTCATGATCCGGCAGCCTCCAGCAAGTCGACCTGATGTTCAATGAATTGGGAATCTAGGTAGGCCGGCACTATTGCGGAATCCATGGCCTTGATCGCGATCCGGATTCCGTCCGCTTTGCGGCTTAGCAGGTAGCTGTCTCCCGATAGGTTGTTGACCAGGGTTTCGGTGTTGCCGATCGCGACGATCACATAAGGGACGGGCAGGTACTTTCGATTGACAAGAATCGTCGGCCCGTTGCAGATCAGGTTGCTGGTGCCCAGGATCCTTTCGTCGTTGATCGAAATCGCCTTGGCCCCCAGTGCCCGGAGCGAATCGACGATATACTGGACATCCACGTCGTGAATGACCGTCCGGCTGTTGCCGGAATCGATATTCTGCGCGTCGTTCATCGTGATCTGGATGCCGGTCCCATTCACATCGGTCAAACCCGCGAAAGTCCTTGCCTGAAGCCAGGAATCCTTCAGCTGGTCATAGCCGCGCTCCTCGAGAAACGTGTCATACGATGCGTACAGCTGGGCGGTCAGGTCCTCGACACGCTGCTCCAGATTGGCCTCCCGGAGTTTCTCCTGCTGCAGCATGTCGGCGAAATGATCATAGTTGCTTTTCACTTCCTCCAGCGCCTTGTTGTTTTTGCGGATCGAGTTGAACTCGCTGGATACGATGATCCCCAGAATCAATAAAAGGGTGAAAACCAGAATCTGGCTCAGCCTGGATTTCTTTCTGACGGTCGGCTCGGGTCTCTGCTCCGGGTTGTGTTTCATGGCATGTTCTCCAGAAGGGTTTTCATGTGCTGCGGTAATCCGGCCTCGATCCGGTGCCGTTCCCCGGTAACGGGATGGTCGAACTCCAGCGCCGCCGCATGAAGCGCCTGTCCGGACAGGCCGTAATCCTTTCGGCCGGCCGCATAGACCGGATCGCCGACGACCGGGTGCCCGATCGACGCCAGATGGACCCGGATCTGGTGTGTCCGGCCGGTTTCCAGTCGGCACTCGATCCAGGTAGCGGAGGAAAAACGCCTGAGTACGCGGTAATGGGTGGTGGCCGGCCTGCCGTTCGGTACGACGGCCATCTTCTTTCTGTTGCGCGGATCCCTGCCGATGGGCATGGATATGGTGCCTTCCTCGGCCGCGACTCTGCCGTGCACCATAGCCAGATAAATCCGGTTGATCTCATGCTTCCGTATGCGGGCGGCGATTTTTTCATGGACGCTGTTGTCCTTGACGACAAGCAGCAGACCGGAGGTGTCCTTGTCGATGCGGTGGACGATGCCGGGACGGATGATGCCGTTTATGTCCGACAGCTTGTCCCCGCAGTATGCGAGCAGGGCATTGACCAACGTCCCGTCGTGATGGCCGGGAGCGGGGTGGACAACCATGCCCTGGGGTTTGTCGATGACCAGAAGCCACTCGTCTTCGTACGCAATCGTCAACGGGATCTGCTGGGGAATGGCGCGGTCCGGCTGCGGTTCCGGCATGTCGACCTGTACGGCCAGTCCCGGCTCTGCGTGAAACGAAGGTTTCACTTTTTTCCCGCCGACTGTGATCCGGCCCTCGTCAAAGAGTCGGCGTATATAACTCCTGGAGATGTTTTCCAGCATGGAGGGCAGATACGCGTCCAAACGGACTCCACCGGTTTCAATATGGATGGTTCTGATCAAAGGCCGTCCTCACTCGGGATTGACGGGATGGCGGCGCTCGCTCGCGGGAGCGAGCCATTCCGGATGGATCAATAGCAAGAGAATCAAAGTTATTGTACCACAAACAATCAGCATATCCGCCAAATTGAAAGTCGGGAACACGTAGTCCCAGAAGTGGAAGCTCAGGTAGTCCGTGACGCCGGAATAAAAAACGCGATCGATCAGGTTGCCGACACTGCCGGCCAGGACGATCGACAGGCAGATCCGGACCGGAGTGACGCGCCAGCGGAAGATGACGACCGCCATGATCAGGCTGGCGATACCGGACACGATGGAAAGGGCTGTCAGCCCCCAATCATAATCGGCAAAAAGGCTCCAGGCACCGCCGGTGTTCGACCGGTTAACCAGATAGAAGAAGCCCTCGATCACCGTCCGGCCGGTGTTCGGTGAGATTTCCGCGGAGACCAGTGCCTTGAGGAGTTGATCGGCAGAGACAAGCAGCGCCACGATCACGAACCAGACCATACCCATACCTCGCTTATTCCGTTATAGGGATTGTTGGATTGGGAAGAAAACTGCCCCTTGATCCGTTTGCCGGCGATCAGCCCTTCTTCGATAAAACCGATGCCGACACGAGGGCCGTATCCTGCGCAGGCTGTCAGCGCTTGGCGGACCTGCGCCCAATCGACAGATGTCGTCTGGGCGGACAACAAGGTCCGAAGCGTATCCGCGGCGCCGCCGTACTCATCCGTTAACACCGATGGCCGTGGCAGCGATTCCATTCCCGGAATGGATCGGACGGCATCGTCGAGATAAAGCCAGCCGGGGTCCGGTATGTCCGACAGGGTGGAAGTACATATCGCCACATCATACGCCTTGGCGGCCAAACGGGCGGAGTAGGTTGCGGCGTCGGCTCCAACCGCCACGGCACGGATGCCGGAGGCTGCAAGCAGGTCTACCGTCCTCCCCGCGATCTTCGCGCGCATCGGATCCTCGATCGGAAAAAGAAGGGAGATCGCCTGCCCTTCCGGCCAGGAATAATCCGGTGACGGACCAACGGCTGTCGATGCTTCTCCGTTCCCGCCCCCGAGTTGCTGGGACCACGGAATCGACGGAATTGCAGCCGGCGTGACGGTCCAGTCCCCCGTACCGATCGAGGCACGTACACGATCCAGGATTTGTCTGACCGTCAGGAATGCGTCTGTAGAGCTCAGGATTCGCCCGCCCTCCGGATTGATGGCGAAAAAAAGATAGTCCGATCCGGAATAACGATAGATGGAAAGGTCCTGGCGGTACTGGTAGATATCGTACTCCCCGGCATTCAGGCCAATGAGGTCGATACGGTCGTCTTCCATCGCCTCGACCGCGCCGCGGATGTCCGGGATGACCACAGCTTCGATCTTCTGGATCAGGTAGGCCCCCGATCCGGTGAAACGGTCCGACTTGGCCAGCAGCACATCGCTGACGCCAAAATCGGAAACAAAGGCGTAGGGGCCGGTTCCCGGCAGGAATCCGGACGTTGGTCCAGGAGCCGCGAACTCGGAAGGCAGGATCGGAAAAGAGAGGGCATGGGGCGCAAAGGCGTCCGGTCGGACAAGATCGAATCTCAGCGCGCCTTCATCCAGGATCGATGCCGCCGCGAAGTTTGACAACCCATAGGCATACGGCGAGGAATCACCGGCAGTCCTGGCCGCTTCGAAACTTGCCAGCACATCCGAGGAATCCAGGGACGATCCGTCATGGAACCGGACGCCGGGGAGCAGATGGACCGTCAAAGACAATCCGTCATCCGACAGTGTCCAATCCCGGCACAGTTCCCCGACCGCGGCTTGATCTTCCGACAACCGGAAGAGTCCCTGGTAGACGAGGCGGAAAAGCGCGCGGTGTGTACGGTCGTTGTCCTTCAAAGGG
Organism: uncultured Oscillospiraceae bacterium; assembly: GCA_964572095.1. Taxonomy (GTDB): domain Bacteria; phylum Bacillota; class Clostridia; order Saccharofermentanales; family UBA5734; genus JAAYKS01. The sequence goes on along the minus strand of CAZNGQ010000139.1, from coordinate 2,881 downwards.
TTCGGGGCCTCAGCGAATGGCGTCGTCCATATCCGAAGCTTTCCTGAAACCGGTGCCGGAGTCGGCGACGTCGTGATGGAGGTCGTCGCGGGGGCGACCGTCGGCGTTGCTGCCCCCGACGCACAGGCCGGCAGCGCAGTCACGAGCAGCCCAACGGCCAGGAGAATCGCCGGCAGACGAAAAAATGTTGCCAGAGGCAAGCCGATCCGGTTCCGTTCAGGCAAGCGATGAACCCTCCACCAAACGGATCCGCTCCACGGAGACCGCCCTGCCGGTCATCGGGTCGGCTTCCATACGGATGGCGTTGATCATGGCGCGACCGCCCGCCACCTCGAAGGGAGACGGAAGGTGGTCGACGAAACGCCGGATGGATGTGGAAGGTTCCATCCCGATGACGCTGTCAACCGGTCCTGTCATTCCGACATCGGTGATATAGGCTGTACCGCGCTCCAATATTGTCTCATCGGCGGTTTGTACATGTGTATGCGTGCCGACAACCAGCGTGATCCGGCCATCGAAATAACGGGCAAATGCCGCCTTTTCCGCCGTGGCCTCCGCATGGAAATCGACGATGACGATGCGCGCGCCGAATTCTTTCTTCCATTTGTCCAGCCGTTCATCCAGGTAGTGGAACGGACTGTCGGCCGGATCCATGAACACCTGCCCCATCAGATCGACCACCAGAACGCCGGGCGATCCCTGCGAATGCCAGATCCCCGCACCAGGCCATGCGGGCGATACGTTCGCCGGACGGATCAGCCTCGGCTCGGACTCGATGAAGTTGAAGATTTCGCGTTTGGACCAGGTGTGGTTACCCATCGTTATGACATGGATTCCCAATGAGTACAGTTCGTTGGCAATGACCGCGTTGATGCCAAGGCCTCCCGCGGCGTTCTCGCCGTTGGCGATCACAAGATCCGACGGGTATTCGGCAAGCAGTCCGGACAGTCGTTCTTTCAGTACTCTGCGGCCGGGATTTCCGACGATGTCACCCAGAAACAAGATATGCAATGGATGCCCCCCATTCGTTTTGTGCACACATTCTACCATAAATACAAAAGCGCGGTTTCCCGCGCTTTTGAATGCTTATCTGGATAGCTACAGCTACAGGTGACGCTTACTTGGCATAGTCGGACACGCGTGTTTCCCGGATCAGGTTCACCTTGATCTGTCCGGGATAATCCATCTCGGCCTCGATCATCTTGCAGATTTCACGTGCCTTCAGGATCATGTCTTCGTCTTTGATGTTTTCCGGCTTGACCATGACGCGGATCTCGCGTCCAGCCTGGATGGCATAGGACTTTTCCACGCCTTCGAAGCTGTTTGCGATTTCCTCAAGCTTCTGGATTCTCTTGATGTAGGTCTCGACGTTTTCGCGGCGTGCGCCGGGGCGCGCCGCCGAGACGGCGTCGGATGCGGCGATCAGGACCGCGATGGTGGTTTCGGGTTCCACGTCGCCATGGTGAGCCATGATGGCGTTGATGATGTCCGGGGACTCCTTGTACTTGCGCGCGATGTCCGCGCCAAGCTGCACATGAGACCCTTCCATTTCGAAGTCCGTTGCCTTGCCGATGTCATGGAGCAATCCGGCGCGCTTCGCCATGGTCACATCCAGTCCCAGTTCCGCAGCCATCATGCCTGCCAGCCAGCAGACCTCGATGGAATGCTTGAGAACGTTCTGTCCATAGCTTGTACGGTACTTCATGCGGCCCAGCAGGCGCAGCAGTTCAGGATGCAATCCCATGACGCCGGTTTCAAACGCGGCTCGGTCGCCTTCCTGCTTGATGGTCGCCTCGACTTCCTTGGTCGCCTTCTCCGCCATTTCTTCAATGCGGGCAGGATGGATGCGGCCGTCGATGATGAGCTTTTCGATGGTCAGGCGCGCGATCTCGCGACGGATGGGATCAAAGCTCGACAGGATGACCGCTTCCGGCGTATCGTCGATGATCAGGTCGACGCCGGTAATGGTCTCGATCGCCCGGATATTGCGTCCTTCACGACCAATGATGCGTCCCTTCATCTCATCGTTCGGCAGCGATACGACCGAGACCGTGGTCTCGGACACATAGTCCGCAGCGTAACGCTGGATGGAATTGACGACAATTTCCTTGGCTTTCCGGTCGGCCTCCTCGCGGGTGGCTTCCTCCATCTGCTTCAGCATGACCGCCATGTCATGACTGAATTCTTTACGGGCTTGTTCAAGAACGAGCGTTCTGGCATCCTCGAGAGACATTTCCGAAACCCGTTCGAGTTCCAGCACCTTCTGCTTTTCGAGTTCCTTTGCCTTTTCTTCCAGCGCAAGAACGTCGCTGACTCGCTGTTCCAAAGCGTCTTCCTTGGAATCCAGCGTCTCAAGCTTCTTGTCGAGCGATTCTTCCTTCTGTTCCAGCCGGTTGCGCTCGCGCGCAAGTTCGGCGCGCTTTTCCTTGAGGTCCTTTTCAAGCTCCAGGCGGGCTTTGTGAATCTCTTCCTTCGCCTGCAGGAGCAGTTCCCTTTTTCTGCTTTCATTTGTTTTCTGCGCTTCGCCGATCATCTTTTGCGTCTCGAGATCTGCAGCGGCCATGGCTTCTTCCACGCTCTTCCGGGTTTTACTGAACCCGAGGCGGTAGAAAAGAAGCACGGCGACAGCTCCGATCAGAGCGCCGATGACCAGGCCAGCGATTACGTATAGCCAGGGTATGGCAATCACCTCCAGTATTATTTTGTCAAGTTGCGGATATGTCCTGCATCTCAGTTATCGTAAGCATTACAGATATTGTATGGGATATCGATTTGATCGTCAATACAATTCGGCCTGCACGATACAGCGGGCGGGAGGCAATCCTGGCTCCCCCCCGGGGTGCCTGGGAGGGGACAACTACGGGGTTTTTATATTAGATGC
>CAZNGQ010000138.1:0-7249 GCA_964572095.1 uncultured Oscillospiraceae bacterium | reverse complement strand
TTTGGTTGTGAGCGGGTCAAGGTCCATCGTCTCGCTGCCGTAGCACCAGCAGGGGGTGACGGTGAGCGTCGCGGTCACGTTTTCACGGGAGAACCGGTCGGCGCACATTGCCGCCTCGGCCGCCCCGCCGATACAGGTGTCGGCGATGACGCATTCGACCGGCAGGCCGTTGGCATGCCGCAGATTGTTGGAGATCAGGGCTGCCGCGGAGCGGGCCATGTCCATCGTGCGCTTCTCCAGCGACTCGCGGACGCCCATCCGACGCCCGTCGATGACAGGCCTTATTCCGATGCGGGGCATGGAGCCGATCAACCGGTTGGCTGGTGGGTTCATGGGATGTGGCATGTCGTCATCCTCCGGAAAGGCCGGCTCGGGAAACCGATTCCCGCCGGCCGGCTGCATACCGCTCCAGGGCGGCCAGATCCAGTATATCGCAACTCCGACGTGTATACATGCGCAGGCTCCAAACACCCGTCGCCGGGCTCCCTCTGTGATATCATAGTCGTGAAAACGAACGTTCGAAAACCGGAGGAAGCCATGTCCGACCGTTCCGGGCGCGTCTTGTTCTGCACAACGCTGGACAACCAGATCCTGCATTTCCACATCCCGTATATCCGGATGCTTCGCGACCGCGGCCATCCTGTCGACATCGCCAGCTGCGGCGACACCCCCATGCCGTTTTGCGATGCCAAGTTCAATGTCCCGTTTACCAAAAGCCCGGTCAGCAAGGGCAATGCCGCCGCATTCCTCCGGTTGCGGCGCATCCTGCGAGAGGGCCGGTATGACATGGTTCACTGCCATTCCCCGTCGGCCGGGGCGGTCGCGCGGCTTGCCGTTCGCTCGCTGCCTCGCCGGGAGCGGCCCGAAGTCCTGTACACCGCCCACGGCTTCCATTTTTTCCGGGGTGCCCCGGGTGCCTACTGGTTGCTGGTCTTTCCGGTCGAGCGCCTGCTGGCCCGCTGTACCGACTGCCTGCTTGTCATGAACGAAGAGGACTACGAGACGGCGGTCCGCTATCGTTTCCGTGCCGGAAGGATCGTCCGCATACCGGGCGTAGGCGTGGACCTGGAGACGCTGGACCGGATCTCCGCCGCCAGCGACCGGAAAGATCTGCGCCGGAAACACGGATACGCCGATGACGATTTTCTGCTGTTTTATGCCGCCGAGCTTTCTGACCGCAAAAACCAGACGATGCTGCTGGATGTCATGGAGCGCCTGGCTCCCGGGATTCCGCGCGTCCGGCTGCTCCTCGCCGGACGCGACCTGCTGGACGGCGCCACGCAGGCGGAAGCCCGGCGCAGGGGTCTGGATAGGCAGGTGGATTTCCTTGGGCATCGTGAGGATGTGCCCGAGTGGCTGCTTCTGGCCGACCTGGTTGTCGCGTCGAGCCGACAGGAAGGACTGCCGGTCAACCTGATCGAGGCGATGGCCTGCGGACGGCCCGTGATCGCCACGTCGGTCCGCGGGCATGTCGACCTCCTGCGGCACGGCGTCAACGGCTTCCTGGTCCCTCCGGACGACGCGGAGACCATGTCGGAGGCCATCCGGCTTCTCCACGACGATCCCGGCATGGCGGAATCCCTTGGCGCGCAGGCGGCACAGGACGCGCGCGCCTACAGCCTGCCTTCGGTGCTGGCCGCCGTCGGCGCGCTGTACGACGAGTATCTGGGAACGGCGAAAGGAATGCGAAGCGAATGAGTACCGTCACGGTCCTGCTTTCAACCTACAACGGCGCTTCCTGCCTGCCCGACCAGCTGGACAGCCTGCTGGCCCAGTCCCGCCCCGTCGACCGCATCCTGGTGCGCGACGACGGATCGAGTGACGATACCCTCGGCATCCTGGCTCATTATGCGGAACGACATGCGGGGCTGTCCTTTTATCAGGGACCCAATGTGGGAGCCATGCGGAGCTTCTTCGACTTGCTGGAACGCGCCGCCGGCGGGGAAGAGCCGGCAACAGACTATTACGCGCTTTGCGACCAGGACGACCGCTGGCTGCCCGATCGTGTGGAGCGCGGCATCGCACGGATCGAACAGGCCGCGGCGGTTGACGGCGCGGCGATGCCGATGCTGTCCTGCGCCCGGCCCCAGCTGGTGGACGCCCGGTTCGAACCGATCCGCGAGACCCGCAGATTCGTTTTGCCTCGTCCTTCGTTCGGCAACGCGCTGGTGGAAAACATCTGCATCGGCTGTACCGCGACGTTCAACCGGGCGCTGCTGGTTTCGGCGGTCACGGCCGGCATCCCGGATGCCGCGGTGATGCACGACTGGTGGCTTTACCTGACGGCGGCAGGGCTGGGCAGGGTGCTGTACGATCCGATCCCCGGGGTGATGTACCGCCAGCATGGCGGCAACGCGGTGGGCATGGCGGCGACGAACGCGTCGCACCAGCTCGGCCGGGCCCGGCGCTATCTGAAGGCGAAAGGCAAGTCGCAACTGGCGGGGCAGACGGCGGACTTCCTGCGTCTGGTCGGGACACGCCTGTCCCTGGCGGATGCGGCACTGGCCGTTCGGTTTTTGGATGGCCAACGCGGATTGGCCCGACGCATCTCGCTGGCGGCCGACCGGACGCTGCGACGGCAGCGCAAGGGGGATGACCTGCTTTTCCGACTGATGCTGATCCTGGGACATTACCGGCCCGCTTGATCCGAGCCGGTTTTCATGACCAAAAACACATGCTGGAGGTGCAACATGTTCTGTCCCAACTGCGGAACCCTACTTTCCGACGGCGCCCGATTCTGCAAGTCCTGCGGATCCGCTCAACAGGGGGCCGTGACGCCACCGGCACCGGCCGGTTATCCCGCCGGTCTTGTGGGGTTCTCCCCGCGGATCGGCGACCCGGCGTTCGCCCGATACCAGAAAGGGTCAAAGCGATGGGCGCTGGTATTCGCCTTGATCCTGTTTGTCGCTGCGTGTATCGGATTCCCGATCTACGGCAATGCCAGCGGTGACATCGACTTCCCGCAATCCCTATATTATGGAATGGGAATAGGCGGGATGTTCGTCGTCATTGCGCTGATCCAGACGCTGCGCCAAAGCCGCGACACTACATGGGATGGCACGGTCGTCGACAAGAGCGCCGTCCGCAAGACCCGTCAGGACAATGACGGGGAAGGGCACCATCACTACATGGAATACACGGTTTCCATCCGAAAAGACAACGGGAAAGTGAAAAAGCACCGGATGTCGAACCAGCCCGGTATGTACGATTACTACCGGGTCGGCGAGAGGGTCCGCCACCACAAGGGGTTTGCCGTTTATGAAAAATTTGACAAGACGCAGGATGCGGAAATCATGTGCGTGGCCTGCGGGAAAATGAACAGTGTGCTGGCCGATACCTGCGAACGCTGCAAGTGCCCGGTGCTCAAGGGGTGACGGACGCGAATCAAAGCTTCAGATAAAGAAATAACTCACGAGGGCAGGCAATGTGCAGCCCAGGATTCCGACGCAGAAGGTCAGCGTGCGGTATCGCCAATCCATCGGTGTGATAGGCGGTAAAGGCTCTCGGGCTTGTTTCGTGATGGGGAATTTCAAGTACAGATCAACGAACAGGGCCGCGACAAACAGAGAAAAGAACGGGAAAGCCGCTATGGGGGGTAAGTCGGAGACGTCGATGCCTCCCGTGAGCCGTTCCCCGAGATAACGGAAGGTATTCCCGGACAGCAGGTCTTCTGCGATGGTTGTGCCCCAGGACACCAGTACCGTTCCGGCAAATCCGGCGGTCAGGGCGATCTCAACCAAAAGGAGCGGTATACGGCGAGGGGAAGACACCGTGGTCAGGATGAAGAACGGCATCATGACCAGCAGCCACATCGGGTGCCATAGCACAAACGAGAAAAAAACGGCGTATGCCATATACAGGATATAAATCGCTGTTCGCCTTTGCCGGTCCCGATCGGGAGAGACCTCCAGGAAATAACAGCCCATACAAAGCATCATGTACAGTACGGGAAACAGGGAGATCTTGAAATTGCCCCATGCGTTTACGAGGATGGATGACTCGAACAGCCTCGACAGGAAACTGACCCCCCCGCCGGCTCCGGTGAAAACCAGCTTGACAGCCACGGTCGGAAGGATCACGATGACAAAACTCAATAACAGCCTCAAAATATTCTTGTTTTTATAGAGCATCAACGGGATAAAGCCGATCAGCGCGAACGGTTTGAACAGGATGGAGATTCCGAACAGAACGACGCCAAGGAGGTCGTCGCGTCTCCCCTCTCCGCGAAGAAGCAGGAAGGTGCCGGCCAGCATGATGAGGACATAGATCGAGTCGTACTGGGTGAAGATGAAGGGGCCGAACAATGCGATCGGGCACAGGAAAAAGGACGCGGCGGCGAACAGGGCGGTCTTCTCGTCCTTGAAAAGCAAAGATCCGATCCGGTAGACACACCAGGAGCACAACGCGAAAAGGATGCAGACCAGAAGTTTGTTGTACAGCATGACCAGGAGTGGAAAAACCTCCGGTCTGGCGAACCCGGCGAGTTTCGTCGGAATGTTCCAGATCGCGAAGACAAGATAGACGGAAATCTCGTAGTCGTTGCCGCCGATCGATGGTATGGATTGGTTGTAAGCGTAGAAATCTCTGAAATGGCCATTCAGGATCGCATAGCTGCTGGTGACCGTGTGGCGGATGTCCCAGTCGTAGCAGAAACCGGCGAAACAATACAGAAGCAATATCGCGGAGACGAAAAACACAGATTTCGGAACCAGTGCCAGCCGCTTCATAGTCCACCTCGGAATCCTGTTTGATTAATATTACATCACATTATCCACGACGGGAACTCGGAAGGCCGAATGTCGGAGACAAAGGCGGGTCCGCCAGGCTGCGGCGCTTCCAGACAACGGGCTCCGAGGCCTTTCGCGGCTATATCCGGTCTTGCATGTGTGATAAAATCGGATCAATGGGTTTGGTCGTAAAGGGGTTGGCGTACGGATGGGAGACACACCGGTTTTCCATGTTTGCGATACGGTACAGATGCGTTTCCTGGATTTGTTGCGGAAGGTGGAACGATGAAGTGAAGGCTGTCATCCTGGCGGGCGGATACGGAACAAGAATCAGCGAGGAGTCCTACTTGAAACCTAAACCGATGATCGAAATCGGGGACATGCCGATCCTTTGGCATATCATGAAGGGCTATTCATTTTACGGAATCAATGAGTTCATCATTTGTTGCGGATATAAGGGGTACCAGATCAAGGAGTATTTCGCGAATTACTACCTGCACCACTCCGACGTGACGTTCGACTTCTGCGGCAACAACGAGATGTGTATCCACAGCAATATGGTCGAGCCCTGGAAAGTGACGCTGATCGACACCGGATTGAGCACCATGACCGGCGGTCGCATCAAGAGGGTTCGGGAATATATCGGAAACGAACGGTTCATGCTGACCTATGGCGACGGGGTCAGCGATGTGGACTTGCATAAACTCATCGCCTACCACGAATCGCACGGCAAGATCGCCACGATGACCGCCATACAGCCGGGCGGGCGGTTTGGCGTCCTGAATATCGACAACATTGACACCATCGTCAGTTTCAAAGAGAAATCCATCGAGGATGGCGGCTGGATCAACGGCGGTTTCATGGTCCTGGAACCGGAGGTCATCGACTATATCGACGATGACTCGACGGTATTTGAAAAGAAACCCCTTGAGACCATCGCCAATCAGGGAAACCTGAAAGCCTACCTGCATACGGGATTCTGGCAGTGCATGGATACCCTGCGCGACAAAAACCTGCTGGAAGAACTTTGGGCGGGCGGACATGCTCCGTGGAAAGTCTGGTAAGGATATGGAACTGCTGGATTTCTACCGGGGGAAGCGCGTTTTTATTTCCGGTCATACCGGTTTCAAGGGATCGTGGCTGAGCAGGATCCTGCTGGATCATGGAGCCGTCGTTGCCGGGTATGCGAAATCGCCTGCCGACGCGGACAACCTGTTCGACGAATCCGATGTCGCGTCAGGGATGGTCTCGAACATCGGTGATATCCGCGACCTGCCCGTCTTGCGGGCGGCGTTCGATGAATTCGGCCCGGAAATCGTCTTTCACCTGGCTGCGCAACCGCTTGTTCGCCATTCCTATCGGAACCCGGTCGAAACCTACGAAGTGAATGTCATGGGCACCGTCAACATTCTGGAATGCGCGAGACAGTCGAAGAGCGTCCGTTCCTTTGTCAATGTCACGACGGACAAAGTCTACGAGAACCGTGAATGGCTGTGGGGATATCGCGAGAACGAGAACCTGTGCGGATACGATCCATATTCCAACTCGAAAAGCTGTTCGGAACTGGCAACGTCCAGTTACCGCCAATCGTTCTTTTCATCAGACAACACGGCCGCGGTCTCTACGGCCAGATCCGGAAACGTCATCGGCGGCGGGGACCTGGCCGCCGACCGCATCATTCCGGACTGCATCCGTGCTGCGACGGGCAGGCAGCCGATCATCGTCCGCAACCCGGACTCCATCCGTCCATACCAGCATGTGCTGGAGTGCCTGTACGGGTATCTCCTGCTGGCGGCCCGCCAATACGAGCGGCCGGAACTTGCCGGCAGCTACAATTTCGGTCCCGATGAGGACAGCTGTGTCACCACGGCGCGCCTGGTTGGGCTTTTCTGCGATCAATGGGGTGACAACCAGTCCTGGGAGTGCAGGAACGACGGCGGTCCTCATGAGGCCTCTTTCCTGAGACTCGATTGCGCAAAGGCAAAGCAGGTGCTAGGATGGCACCCGTACTGGTCAATCGGGACAGCGGTCCGCAAGACGGTCGACTTTGTGAGGGACGTCGCCGGAGGGACCCGGGCTGGAGCAGTCATGTCCCGGCAGATCCAGGAATATTTCAACCGGCGACCGGACGAGTCGCTTTAGGAGGATTTCCCATGCCCTTTGAGAACATGGATCAAGAGGAGGCTAAACAGCTTATCCTGACCTATGTCGCCGATTACCACAACCGTTTCATGCAGAAACCCGAATACAGGCACGGTGACCGTATCCCATACGCCTCCCGGGTTTTCGACGAGAACGAAATCGTCAACCTCGTGGATTCCTCTCTGGAGTTCTGGCTGACGGCCGGCCGCTACGCGGACCGGTTCGAAAAGGAATTTGCCGAACGGTTCGGTGTCCGATATTGCGCCCTGGTCAATTCCGGTTCTTCCGCGAACCTGCTTGCATTCATGACCCTTACTTCTCCGCTGCTGAAGGATCAGAGAATCCAGCCGGGGGACGAAGTCATCACCGTTGCCGCGGGC
>CAZNGQ010000137.1:0-7250 GCA_964572095.1 uncultured Oscillospiraceae bacterium | reverse complement strand
GGCCTCCACGCAACCCACGAGTCCGTAGCCGAAGGCGTCTTCCCGCGAAACCCCGTGACAGGTCAGTGCCTCGATGATGATGTCGTCGTTGAACACCGCGGGGATGCCCATGCCCTCCGCCAGGATCCGATGGACCTTGTCCCAGAACGCCGGATCGATCCCGCGATGCCACCGGACCGTTACCGCGGGCTGGTTCACATGCAGCGCGACCGTGGCGTCGAGGCACATCCAGGACAGCTCGTTGCTCTGGTCGTTTCCCTGAGCGTCCTGACCGCCCAGGGTCAGGTTCTGGAAAACCGTGTCCCCGACCCTGGCGTGGACGTTTTCCATGAACTTGATCCACAGGTTGGACAACAGTTCCCAGACCTCGTCGTGTGTTATCGCGCCTGCATCCAGGTCCTGGCGGAAAAAGGGATAGATATACTGGTCGAAGCGGCCGGCCGAGATCGACCATCCGTATTGCTCGATGTGCATCGCCAGATGGGTGAACCAAAACGACTGCAGCGCTTCGTGGAAATCCCGCGCCGGTTCCGCCGGCACCCGGCGGCAGGTCTGCGCGATGCGAAGCAGCTCCGCCTTGCGCACCGGGTCCGCCGTGGCCCCGGCCTCCCGCTCGGCCAGATCGGCATAACGGGCGGCCCATTCGATGATCCCTTCCGCGGCGATTACGACCGCCTGCAGGAACGCGCGTCCCTCGGCGTCGTCCCCGGGTGCCTGGGCGAGGTGCCCCTCCGCCTCGGCGATGATCGCTCGGAACCCCTTTTTCAACGCTTTTTCATAATCGACGATGACATGCCCATACCCGCTGCCTGTACCCGTGACAAACCCGGCGGCCAGTTCTGCCTCGGCCTGCTTGAGCCGTTCCGGGAAAGAGCGTGCGGAGACATCCGAGATACTGCGGCCGTGCCAATAGGACCAGACCTCGGGCGGCGTCGTTTCCGGTGTCAACCCGCTCAGGTTGTACTCGGGATAGACCGAACGCCCGGCCAGGCGCTCGGCCCGTTGGCCGACCAGGAGCTCGCCCGGCCGGATGAAGATCGGGATCTCGCGGAAGACGTCGCGGACCGCTTTGGCTCGGCGGAGCGCGGGATGCTCGCCCTCGCTGGCCTGATAGGACCGCGTCACGATCTCCGCGCGGGCGAAGCAGAAATCGGTCGGTGTCGAAAACAGTTCCTGCCTGAGCATGGCGATCCGGTTGGAGACGTTGCGATATTCTTTCATGACACGCCCACCTCGATTCCGCGGGACCGGAAAATACCGGCCCAGCGGTCCATTTCCATTGTGTCCGGCATCGTAAGCGTTTCCGCGCCGTAGACCAGACCCAGACTCTCGTATTTTTCAGACGCCATCCGGTGGAACGGGATCAGGTCGACCCGCGGCGTTCCGGGAAGTGCCAGCACGAAGTCCGCCATCGCTTCCATGTTGCCGGTGTTGTCGTTCGTTCCCGGTATGACGGGGATGCGCACCACGACGGCCGCGCCGGCGGCGGCAAGCCGTGTCAGGTTCTGCAGGATCCGGGCATTTCCCACACCGGTCTTCTGACGGTGGACCGCATCGTCCAGGACCTTCACATCATACAAATACAGGCCGACAAAAGGAAGCGTGTCCTGCAGCCGTTCCCACGGAACATCCCCCGCAGTCTCCACGGCTGTATGCAGTCCCTCGGCCCTGCAGGTCCGGAGCAGTGCCAGCAGAAAGCCGGGCTGCAGCAGCGGTTCGCCGCCCGAGAACGTCACCCCGCCACCCGAGGTTTCATAGAACGTCCGGTCGCGGCGCAGCCCGTCCATCACTTCGGCCACCGTCATCCGGCGTCCGGTCAGCACCAGGGCTTCCGTGCAGCACTCTTCCGCGCAGCGCCCGCACCCGATGCAGAGCGTGCGGACAAATTCCCGCCGGCCGTCCACCACATGGTGCGCGCCGGTCGGGCAGACGGCGAGGCACCGGCCGCACCCGATGCAGAGCCGGGGAAAAAACTGGATCTGCGGCGAACCGTTCCAGGATTCCGGGTTGTGGCACCACTCGCACCGCAGGCCACAGCCCTTGAGAAAGAGCGTCGTCCGGATGCCCGGCCCGTCGTGGGTCGAGAACCGCTGGAGGTTGATCACGATCCCGTGGTCCGCGGCCGTCATAGATCGATCCAGTATCGCTGGGTGGTTTCCTCGTCGTTGATCACTTCGTTCTCCAGTACTCCGCCGTTCTTCTGGATCGTGCGCGCGGAGCCGACATTGTTTTTATCACAGGTGACAAGCACCCGCTTTAGCCCAAACCTCCGTGCGGCGTCCAGCGCCAGCGCCAGCATTCGGATGGCATACCCCCGCCGGCGGCAGGACGGCCGGATCCCGTATCCGATGTGCCCGCCGTAACGGAGCAGGTAGTCGTTGAGGGTGTGCCGGATGTTGACCGCGCCGAGGATCCCGTCCGTGACGCCATCCATCAGGAAATACGTATGTGCGGCGACCTTGCCCTCCGGCGGATCGGTCTCGCACCGTTCAGCATCCGCCACCCACTCGGGGTAGGTCATTCCGCGGAGCGTGACCGAATATGGCACGATCTCCTCACCGGCTCGTTCCCATTCCTCGATAAAGGAGTGGAATTGCCGCTCCATGTCCAAGGTCGGCCGGACCAGTCGCAGCGCCATGCCCGTTTCCCTGCTTTCACATCACCCGGCGTCGTGCCGGTTTATCCTATAATAATACCAACGGATCGATGGACAAGGAAAGGATGCGTTCCCATGGATTTTCTGACAATGGCAAAGAAACGCTGCTCCGTCCGGCAATACGAAACCCGGGGCGTGGAACAGGAGAAACTGGATCTCATCCTCGAAGCCGGGCGTATCGCCCCCACGGCCGCTAACCGGCAGCCGCAGCGCATCCTGGTCGTTCGGTCGGACGTCGGGCTGGAAAAACTGCGTAAAGGCGCAAACATCCACGGCGCGCCGCTCGCACTCGTGGTCTGCGCGGACCACGCCGCCAGCTGGAAACGGTCGTTCGACGCCAAGGACGTTTCCGATATCGACGCGTCGATCGTCACGACGCACATGATGCTGGAGGCTGCGGACCTGGGGCTGGACTCGATCTGGGTGTGCCATTTCAACCCGGAAGCGGTCCGGACGGAATTCGCGCTGCCGGACGGCATCGAGCCGATCAACATCCTCGGTGTGGGCTACGCGGCGGGCGCGGTAAAATCCCCCGACCGGCACGCGGTCGACCGGAAGCCGATCGGCGAACTGGTCACGTACGAAAGCTTCTAAGTTTGAATAAAGCAGTCCGGGCTGCGATGGTTTCAGAGGTCACTTCGTGGTCCCGAACCCCTTGAAGTCCCCCGCTTCCACTTCCAGTTTCCGGACGATCCGGACAAATTCCTGCAGCTTCATACCGTCATAATCCGATCCTTGCCGGATCGGTGAAACCGACAGCACACGCTCGTCAGCAGTGACATAATACAGGTCGGTGCTCATTTTAAAATCCCACGTGGAAGCATGTTCGTTTCCCGTCACGATCGGCATGATAAACCGGTCTCCAGGCTTCATCTCCGGCACTAATTCACCATAGATATCCGAGCAGGATACTGTGATTTCATCGCCAACCGTTAACCGGAGCTCCTCGCGAATCGGTTCTCCGTAGCAGGTCTCCTTGTCAAAATAGATGTCCAGTACCTTCACCTCAAAATCAAGAAAGCCAGTTTTCGGAACGATTCCATCTCTCATGTCCTGCGCCCATTCGATCGGGTCGACCTGGGACTCCTTCAGGATCACCGTCCGGCTGGTCATTGTACTGATAGTCTCTGCCAGAATGTACGCAGTCTCCCAGTTGACCCGTTCGGAAAGTGGCACCGCTCTCATTTCAGCAAGAGCCGGGTAGGCGGTCGTCTCAGGATAAGTGAGTCGGAGTTCCTCAAGCGATTTGGATGGGACGGATGGATGCGGGCTACAGGCGGATACCAAAAAGCAGACGAGCAGCAGTGCCACAAGGACCGCAACCGACTTGCCTGTGGATCGAGTCGTACCATGCGCCATCTGCATTTCCCCCCTGCAAACGGATCATCCCTCAACTAGTAAGCAACCCCCAACTCACGCGATCTGGAACGTGCACTCCTGCTTGATCGTATGCACCGGAACATCCGGGAACCCCGCCTGCAGGTGATGCGCCAGCGCGTCCATGCCCGGCATCTCGCTCTCCGCGTGCCCCAGCACGAACAGCGCCTTGCGCCGGCCCTGCCAGACCGCGTCGCGGAAATACTCGGGGGACTCCCACTCGTATCCCTCGCCGTACAGGACCGCGTCCACCTGCCCGTTCAGCACCAGCGGCATCGTTCCGTTGCCGCGATAGCCGACAAACAGCGCGACGCGGCGGATGGTCTCCGCATCGTTCCCGATGTAGCGCAGCGCGCGCAGCCCGAGGTTCGCCTTGATATGCTCCGCCATTTCGCGGACCGTCATGTCCGGGATTTCGACGATCGAGTGTGCCGGACTCCGCTCCACCTCGTAGTCCTGCCAGCAGAGGGCCTCCATCAGGCCGACCGTGACCAGGTCCGGCTGGTACCGGTGCACATGGTCGTGGTCCCGGAAAATCGCGACACCGCTCTCCCGGATCGCCTGGTCCTTGGCCTGGTAGACCGGGTCCGACTCGATCCCGGGCTGGCTTCCCCGATGGATGAAGAAAATCCCCTCGTGGGAGATCAACAGGTTTACGCCCATGGCACGGGCCCGCTCGACCGTCTCCTGCGTCGCCACGTGCGTCGTGGCCATCTCGGTCACGACCGTGTCCGGATCGCCGTACAGCAGGCCGTCGACGGTGTCCGCCAGGTTGAGCGGGGGGTTGGTCAGGTAATGCATGACTTGTCTGATTGTCGTCGGCATGGTTCACACCCGCTTTCCAATCTGGAATACCGACTCGCACGAACGGCTAGTTGCCGCTCCACTCGACAGCCGGTGTCCAGTATGTGTTGTTGTAAATGTCTGTCAATCGATAGGTTACCATAGCCTTTGCCGATCCGACAGGGACGTTTTCCACGATCAGATCGCCCGACACCGTCATCGGATCGCCTAAGTAGTAGCTGTTCTCGTATGACCCGTCATACGTATAATAGTCGCACAGAAAATCGATCGTGTCCCCGCTGACAATCTCGATCAGCCCCTTGGCGACGGTGTCAGTCACGCCTTCGTACTGGACCCGCGCACCGGCGACCACCCCGTACGGATCGGCGTTGTCGAACCGCAGGACGATGTCCACGCGTTGTCCGTTGAGCAGGGCGGGCATGTGGCCCGTCATCGCCCACTGGTCCCCCGTCTCCTCGATGCTGTCGACGTAGTAGGCCCCGACATGGCTGCCGATCGCGATCCAGGTGCCGTCGAAACCGATCACAAGATCGCCGTCTTTGTCGAACTCGTACACATTGTCCAGCCCGAGATCGATGTACCCCTCCCCGTCGTCAAAGAAGACGTTGAGCTCCACTTTCCGGATCAGGTCCCACTGGGCATCGGTCAGACGGAGAACCTGCGTTTTACCCTTTTCCGTCAGTTTGATGTCGTTCGCGTCCAGATAGTTCTGCTGGTAGAAGTCCGCGTTGCCCTTGATTTGGGTTTCGTCGATCCAGTTCACCTTGTCGCCGGTCAGGGCTCCCGTGAAAGAACTGAAGTCCGAACCCGCGAAGAATGTGTTCCAGGCGATCGACCACAGGTCGGAGGCCGTTCCGGATGATCCGCCGGTCGAGGTGCCCAGCAGCGAGCTCACGGCATTGTCGCTGCCGCTTGTCGTGATCTGCCCGCCGACGACGAGGTTGGCGAACTTTTTCACGAGCGCGGTGTATTCCTCGCCCATGCCGATTTTTTCATAAACGGAAAGCATCGAGGACAGGTTCCGGAGCTCGTCGTACGGGAAGTAGATCGAGACACCGCTCGCCCTGGAGAGGTTGGCGGACGTCTTGTTGTACAGCACGCACTGCCGCAGCGCGTCGACCAGGGCACGGGACTCGGCGGAGTCGATGTTTCCCGCGAGGTCCACGAGGTCGACCTGGTCCAGCTTGGATTTGTTGAATTCCCGGGAGTCCCCGCGCGCATTCGAAATCGCCTTGTAGTCGGTGTCAAGCTGCTGTTCCGACGAAACGGCAAAGCTTCGGAACGCGTCGTCCACCACATTGTTCAGCACGACGAGATCCAGCAGGGAAAGCGTTGTGATGTCGCGTGGCGCCTCCTGAGCGCACTTGGCCGTGAAGCCGTCGATGATCTGGCGCCCAATCTCCGGCGTCGGCATGGAGGTGTCGGCCGACAGCGCGGTGATCCAGTCGGTGTAGTACCATCCGATGCCGGGCTCCGTCTCTTCGGAGGCGATCATGTAGTCCGCGTGGTAGTTGAGCATGTAGGCGGTTTCAAGCGTCGCCATCAGGCAGGCGTCAAAGCCGACGAAATCAAAGTCGACCCCCGCGCCCTCCAGCGCCGTATGGATCTCGTTGATCGACATGGCGCCGCTGTTCGGGAACCGCTCGTCGTACCCGTACCCGCCCAGCGACCCGCCGCCGTGGTCCCACAGGATCAGGGCGTTCCGGTTCGCCGGGAAGTTGGCGGCGCAGTAGCCGACAAAGTCCTGCAGCGTGGCCGGATCGGTCATGGACCGGTCGCCGACGTTGTCCTGCAGCAGTTTTAGCCCGGACGAGGTCACCTGGTAACGCTGGATCGTCGAATCCTTGACGACCGTGTTCTGCCACCGGGAGGCGCCGCCGGTCTCCACGATGATGTTGACCTTGTCGCCGATCGTGGCGTAAAGCATCTCGTTCAGGTCGGCCGTCGCCATACCGGACCGGCTTTCGAGGTCGGTTCCGCACATATAGACCATGACCGTGTACACGTCCGCGCCGCCGCCCTGGATCACGGTCCGCGCGGTCCGGGGGCCCGTGATGCCGGTCGAGGGGTTGATGTCATTGTTGGCCGGAATGCCGGTGATGCTGGCCGGCTTCCCGGTCGTGTAGGCCGTGGTGGTGCCGGTAACATCCGTTTCCAGCGGGGCGGCGTCGAACAGCCCGCAGCTTTTCAGGATGAAGTAACCAACGACCAGCAATACGAGGAGGATCATAGACTTGCTGGACAGGATGCCGCGCCCGACCGGCCTGGTTGAGGATCCGCCGGTGTTCCGGAAAAATCCTCCCCCCCCGTCGCGTGGGGTGCCTCCGCCGCCGCGGAGGCCGGCATTGCGGTCGCCATAGCCGTCGGCCTTGCCGACCGGCCCGCCCGGGGTGAGTCCGGAACCCCGCCGGAA
>CAZNGQ010000136.1:0-7281 GCA_964572095.1 uncultured Oscillospiraceae bacterium | reverse complement strand
AAAAACGCATGGCATAGGATTTGCCGACCTCCACGCCCAGATGGCCGCAGATCAGTCCGGTGAAGCTCTTGCTGGTACTGCCTGCAAAGATCTTGATTCCAGTCTCACTCAGTGACATGTCGGATTCCCTCCTCCAGCCTGTCATACAGGACATACAGTTGTTGTACGCCGTTCTCGAGCCGGTAGTAGTGCACGATGTAGAACGCCAGAAGCATGATGAGAAGCAGGACGATCACGCCGAGCAACGGCACCGGGCGGACCAGCAGGCCGAGGCCCGTCACCAGCGTCAGCAGAGCGACCGTTGCGGTCACGATCAGGTGGATGAGCCGCTCGTGCTGGAAGAACCGGATATGGATCAGCAGGCTGTCCAGCAGCGCGCGCCGCTCCGCCGGGGACTGCTCCTCCCGAAGGAGCGATTCCGTCCGGGCCAGATACGCGCGAAGTCTCTTCCCCATCGTCTACCCTCCTATCGGACACCGGGCAGTCCGTTGAATTCACGGACCGCGTCGATCATGGCCGCGATGTTCTCCACCGGGGTCTGCGCCTGCACATTGTGGATCGCGTTGAACACGAACCCGCCGTTTCCGGAGAAGATGCCGCAGCGCTCCAGCACCTGCGCGCGCACTTCCCGCGGCGTGCCGAACGGCAGCACCCGCTGAGTGTCGACGCCGCCGCCCCAGAACGTGAGCCGGCCGCCGTACCGCTCTTTGAGACGAGTCGGATCCATGCCGGCGGCGGAGCACTGGACCGGGTTGATGATGTCGAACCCCGCCTCGATGAACAGCTCCATGAAGTTTTCCACCGCGCCGCAGCAATGCTTGAACGTTTTCCATCCGGTGTGGGCGTGGATCCAGTCGTTGACCTTGCGGTAGTAGGGCAGGTACAGGCAGCGGAACGTATCGGCGGAACAGAACGTGCTCGTCTGCGTGCCGAAGTCCGTGCCGCAGACAAACGCGACGTCGATTCCGTCGCCCGTGGCGGCCGCGAACCGCGCGAGGTTCTCCAGCGCGATGTCCGTCTGCCGGTCGAAGACCTCCCGCAGCAGGTCCTGCCGCAGGATAGTGGACACATACCATTCCTCGATGTCCCGGATCCCCCTCGGACGCTTCATCGCCGGTCCCGGAACCTGCGCGATGTCGCCCAGGCCGGTGCCGCCCAGGCTGGCGAGCACTCCGCGGCCGGTCGCGGCGGCCTCCCGGACCGCGGCGGCGACATAGGCGAGGTCCTCGTCGCCGATCGGACCGAACTCCTCGAGGTTGTCCTCGGGGTTCGGGTCGTCCGGCAGTTCCTCCTGGCGCACGATGCAGTCAAAATAAAACCCGTTGCGCGGCATACGCCCGCTGGGCGCGACGCCGGTGTCCCCCTCCGGATGGAGGTAGTGGTTGCCCGCGAGGTCGGTCGTCACGTTGAATCGCCCGGGAACGAGCACGACGAGGCCGTTGTCCAGGCGCCATTCCCGCCAGTCCTCGTTGGGCACGCCGAATTTGTTGAGACGCCCGGCGACGCCCTCGACGTCCACGCCGATCAGCGATTTGAGGTCCTCGTCCAGCTGGCCGAGCATCTGGAACGGCTCGTACACCTTGACCGGACGCCGCTCCAGGCCCCAGTAGTCCCGCAGCGCCGCGACGCACGTCACATGCATCCCGGAGCACATCGTCCCGCCGAAATCCACCGGCACCCGGTCGGGCTGGCGGTGGTCGAGAGCGGCTGTCAGGCGGCCGCGCGAGTCCATGTTTAGCGGCCGAGGCGCAGGATTTCACGCGCCTCGCCAGGTGTGGCGATCCCGAGTCCGCAGGTGCGCAGGATGTGCGCCAGCCTGCCCACGATCTCGGCGTTGCCGCCCGCCTTTGTCTCGTCGTCCAGCCTGTCGCTGTCCTCGAATCCGACCCGGACAAGGGAGGCGCCCATCAGCACGCCCGCGGTCAGCAGCTCCATGTTTCCCCTGCCGTAATGGGTGATTCCCCATAGCGCGTCGCGCGGGATAAAGCTCCGAAGAGCGACGAGCGCCTCGACCGTGGCCGGCGCCGCGCCCTTGACGCCCAGAATCAGGTTGAACAGCAGCGGTTTGCGCAGGGCCGCGTCGCGCGACAGTTCCAGCATCGTGTGGATCATGCCGAGCTCGAACACCTCGACCTCGGGCAGGATGTCGTGGGCGGCCAGCTGCCCGACGCAGTACCGCACATCCTGGATGGGATTCGCGTAGACCGCGTCCCCCAGGTTGACGGAGCCTACGTTGAGCGACGACATCTCCACTTTTTCATAGGACAGCGGCGCGCACCGCTGCTGGATCGTCATGCCGGACACCCCGCCGGTCGAGACCTGGATGATCATTTCGGATTCCGCGGAGACGGTCTCCACGATCTTCTTGAGTACCGTCAGGTCGTCGGTCAGTTTGACGTTTTCATCCCGGACATGCAGGTGGACGATCGAAGCGCCCATCGCGGCCGACGCGAGGATGTCGCGGGCCGTGGCGTCCGGGTCCAGGTGGCTGGCGTCGGCGGATACAGGGGCTACTGTCAGGATCACTTTGCGCACGTGCGTGCCCTCCCGTGTGTTTTGTCTATTCGATTCTTGGAGTCCACCTACAGCGTAGGTTTTTTGAGTCCCCGGCGCAAGTTGCGGTATACTTTTTTCGGGATGGTCCGGAATCGATGGCCATCCGGGAGGCGCGCATGGAACGGGTGGCATGGAAACTCATCCTCAAGCCCGGCATGAAACCGGAATACAAGCGGCGTCATGACGAGATCTGGCCCGAAATGACCGCGGTGTTGAACGAGGCCGGCATCCACAACTACACGATCTGGAATGTCGGGGACGAGCTGTTCGGCTACTACGAGACCGACGACCGGGAACGCAGCGACCGCATCCAGGCCGGGAGTCCGGTCGTCGCGCGCTGGAACGACTACATGCGGGACGTGATCGAAGTCGTCCTCGATCCGGCCACCGGAACCGTGCCCGCGCTGGAGAACCTGTTCTACCACCCCTGACGGCCTGCAGACAGCCCCGCGTGCAATTTGCCGCGCAATCGAGTATAATTCGCTTCTGTGTCTGCCGCCGGGCGCCCGTTTCGCCCTCCATAAAAAGGAATCCGATATATGATCACGGTCACCGACCTCAGTCTTCGCTTCAGCGACAAGAAACTTTTCGAGGACGTGAACGTCAAGTTCACGCCCGGCAACTGCTACGGCATCATCGGAGCGAACGGGGCCGGCAAGACGACGTTTGTCCGCATCCTGTCCGGCGAGCTCGAGCCGTCGTCCGGCTCCGTGACGATCACGCCGGGCGAGCGCCTGGCGACACTGAAGCAGGACCATTTCGAATACGACGCCTACACCGTCATGGACACCGTCATCATGGGGTTCCAGCGGCTGTATGAAATCATGAAGGAAAAGGACACGCTCTACGCGAAAGAGGATTTCAGCGAAGCGGACGGTCTCCGTGCCGCCGACCTGGAACACGAGTTCTCCGAGCTGAACGGCTGGGACGCCGAGACGGACGCCGAAAAGCTCCTGATGGGCCTCGGCATCGACCGGTCCCGCCACACCCGCCTCATGGGCGAACTGACCGGCGGGGACAAGGTCAAGGTGCTGCTTGCGCAGGCCCTGTTCGGCAACCCGCACATCCTGGTCCTCGACGAGCCGACCAACCACCTGGACTTCAATGCGATCCGCTGGCTGGAGGAGTTCCTCATCGAGTACCCCAACACCGTGATCGTCGTCTCGCATGACCGCCACTTCCTCAACAAGGTCTGCACCCATATGATGGACATCGATTTCGGCAAGGCTAACCTCGTCGTCGGCAACTACGACTTCTGGTACGAGTCCAGCCAGCTGATGTCCCGCCTGACGAACGACAAGAACAAGAAAAAGGAAGACCGCATCAAGGAGCTGCAGGCGTTCATCGCGCGGTTCGGCTCCAACGCGTCCAAGGCCCGCCAGGCGACCTCCCGCAAGAAGATGCTGGAAAAAATCGTGCTGGACGACATCCTTCCCTCATCACGCCGCTATCCCTATATCGGGTTCTCGCCCGAGCGCGAAATCGGCAAGGAAGTCCTGTTTGTCGAAAACATCAGCAAGACGGTCAACGGGGAGAAAGTGCTCGGCAACATCTCGTTCAGCATGGGGCGCGAGGACAAGATCGTCTTCATGTCCCGCAGCGAGCTCGCCCGCACGACGCTGTTCCAGATCCTCATCGGCGAGATCGAGCCGGACGAGGGGACGTTCCACTGGGGGACGACGACCTCGCAGGCGTACCTGCCCAAGGACGTCAACGAGTTCTTCGACGGCGTCAACCTCAACCTGGTCGACTGGATCCGACAGTACTCCCCCGACGAGCACGAGGGCTTCTGCCGCGGTTTCCTGGGCAAGATGCTGTTCTCCGGCGACGAGGCGCTCAAGATGGCCAACGTGCTGTCCGGCGGCGAAAAGATGCGCTGCATGTTCGCGAAGATGATGCTGTCCTCCGCGAACATCCTGATCCTGGACGAGCCGACGAACCACCTCGACCTCGAGTCGATCACGGCCGTCAACAACGGGCTGATCGCTTTCAAGGGCGCGCTGCTGTTCGCTTCGCACGACTACGAGTTCATCCAGACCATCGCGAACCGCGTCATCGAGCTGACCCCGAACGGCATCGTCGACAGCGCGCTCCCGATCGACGAGTACATCGAGAACGAGGGCGTCAAGGAACGGTTGCGGACCCTGTACGGGGAGTGATTTTTAGACAATCCGCACTCCAGAGGCTTATAATTGCATTGGCAATCATTTTGATAGGATTGTATTCATGACTCATCACTTTCGGGGGGATCCTTTTACCATGACCTGATCAGCCTGGGGGGGTGAAACAGGATGGTATCGAAAAAGAGAACCGGAATCCTGTGCTTGTTCCTTTTGGCCCTGTCATTGCTGACGGCTTCCGTGAATGGTTGTCTCGCACATCAGGGCACTACTGCCACGTTGACTCCCTATTGGGAGAAGGTATGCCTTTCGGACTCCTTGGACCTGATTCGCAAAATCCCCTCCCTTGCGACAAATGTGAGTTTGACCTCTCTTGTCGCCAGAGGGATGATTTTGGCGTCGGATTCTGTACAATTGGCGTTCGATACCGGTATTGCCGCGATTGAGGAGAAATCCTCAAAAATGGATAACGGCACCGGGACACAGCCGATGATCGGCTATACGGTCTTTACGCTCCAGGTCGATGAATCCTTGTCGGGAGCGGATATCAGGGATCAGACGATTCAGGTCTACATGGTCGGCGGGCCGGAAGACTCGGTGACAAAACCTCATGTGGGAGACGAAGTCGTCCTGTTTCTCGCTCCGTTTCCGTTTGCGGATCCGGCCGTCTTCATCACCTGCAGCATGGAGCACAGTATTTTCACCGTCCGTCCGGACGGAACCCTGTACGCGTTTTCCAACACCCGGGAGCTGTCGTCCTTTGACGGGAAGCCGGTATCGGCCTTGAAGGAAGCGATCGGTCTCGCGGCGGGCAAGGGATGATTTTCAAGCCCAGTCGATCCGGTTCGCCCATTACAGGCATCCGTTATTAACAGCATGCACTTCTTCATGGTACGATGGGCGATGTAATACGCCGACCGCCATGCGCAAGGAGTGCCATGCCATGAAAAAGAAGCTGTGCCTCATCCATACGATCAACCGGTTCATGGACATCATCTACACCCCGTTCGCCAAGCCGTTCCTGGATGAAAACCCGGAGATCGAGATCTTCAACATCATGGACGACTCCCTGCTGGCCGAGACACTCAAGGCCGGGCAACTCACGAACGCGACCGCCGCGCGCATCCTCCACTACGTCTACGCCGCGGAGCGCAACGGGGCGGACGCCGTCATGGTCACCTGCACCTCCGTGAACGAGGCCGCCCAGTACGCGCGCCGGTTCGCCGGGATCCCGGTGTTCAACATCGACGAACCCGTGGCGAAAATGACCGTCGAGGCGGGGACGCGCATCGGCGTGCTGGCGACGCTGCCGACCAGCCCCAAGGCCACGATGCGGCTGCTGCAGCAGGAGGCCGACCGGATCGGAAAGCGCATCGAGCTGGTTCCGCTGGTCGCGGAAGGCGCCTACGACATTCTCATCGCCGGCGACCGGCCGAAGCACGACGAGATGGTCAACGAGGCCCTGTTCCGGCTGGCGAAGCAGGTGGACGTCATCACGTTCGCTCAGATTTCCATGAGCCTCGTCCCGCACGGGGATTGCGGCGTGCCCTTGTTCAAGATCGGCAAGTCCGGGTTCGACGAAGCGAAGCGGCTGCTGGGAATGTAAATCGGGAGGAGTCCACCAAATGGCCACCATGATCTATGATTTCAACGAAGCGCGCCGGGAAGCGGCGGTCATGTTCCGGACCGCGGGCATCTATGTCAGCGGGGAGGAAGAAGAGCGGATTTCGGTCACCGATTTCGAGCTGGGGGATCTCCGCAAAGAGGGCGCCCAGCTCCTGGAGTGGCTCAACACCAAGCGGGTCTGCGTCCGCCTGATCGCGCTGTTCCCGTTCCAGACCCTGCCGGAGCACCATCACCGCAAGACCAAGACCGATCCGGGCAAGGAAGAGACGCTGCGCGTCGTTTCGGGTACGGTTCTCGTATACGTGCCGGGCGAAGACAATATGGTATATGGCAACGTCCCCAGTTTTCAAGAGAAAAACTACACCGTGCGGCACGAGATCGTCCTCAACCCGGGCGAGCAGTACACGCTGGCTCCCGGCACCGTCCACTGGTTCCAGGCGGGCGGGGACGGCGCGGTGATGTACACGTTCTGCAGCGCGGCGCGGGACAAGAACAACATCTTCACGAATCCCGACACGGTCAAGGGCTGCCGCCTGAACGAACTCGGCTAGAGGCTCAGCGTATCCGACTCGACCGAGACGATCTCGATGGCCGGCTCGTCCTCCAGTTCGCGGACGATACGGTCCAGTTTGGATGCCAGGTCGCGCTCGGCCAGCACGCAATACGCGAAGCCGATGCGACCCAGCTGCCACAGGTCCTGGTCCCCGCTCTCGATCACGCACATGGCGAACCGGAGCCGCAGCCGGTCCATCAGGCTGCGCATCACGCTGCGCTTGTCCTTGAGCGACATCGCGCCCAGGATCCGGATTTCCGCTTCCCCTGCCAATGAGAACATGTCGACACCTCTACGACAGCGTCGCGGCATACGCCGCGAGGGACTCGTACGAGCGCTTCAGCGCCATGGCATACAGGGACACTGGCTGTAACGCCAGTGCCGCGGCGATCCCGCCGGCCGGGACAACCGCTCCGTCGCGCAGCG
>CAZNGQ010000135.1:2649-7301 GCA_964572095.1 uncultured Oscillospiraceae bacterium | reverse complement strand
CTCGATCAACGGGGATTTCAACCGCGTCTCGACCACCGAAGTCGAATCGCTGCTCAAGGGGGACGGATCGGGCCGCGTCCAGCGCTGACCGGTCCGCTGGCGGGCATCCTGCCCGCGGGAGGCTTTTCGTGATCATTCGAAGCCTGTCCGGAACCTGGACTCTCGAAGCCTCCGACCGCTCCCTCCTCGCTTCGCCGGTTCCGGCTGCCGTGCCGGGGTCGGTATATGCCGCCCTTCTGGCCGCCGGCCGCATGGAGGATCCCCACTGGCGCGACAACGAGTTCCCGGCGCTGGGGATCATGGACGGCGACTTCACGTTTTCCAGGCGGTTCACCGCCGATGGGGACCTGCTGGCCTGCCGGCAGGTCCTTCTGCGCTGCGAAGGGCTGGACACGGTTGCCGAGATCCGGATCAACGGCCGCCTGGCCGGCCAGGCCGACAACATGCACCGCATCTACGAGTTCGACATTGCGGCCCTGTTGCGGCCGGGCGACAACACGATCGGGATCCGGTTCGACTCGCCGGTCCGAACGATCCGCTCTCGTTACGCGGCGACGCCGGTCGACGGCACGCGGGACGCGATGCGCGGATTTCCGCTGCTGCGCAAGGCCCACTGCATGTTCGGCTGGGACTGGGGGCCGCGTCTGCCGGACGCCGGCATCTGGCGGGAAATCGCGCTGGTCGGGATTTCCGGCGGCCGGTTGGGCGACGTGCGGATCCATCAGGAACACCTCGCGGACGGACGCGTCCGGCTGGACGCGGTCTGCGCGCCTGGAACCGTACCGGTCGAACGGCCGGCCGAATGGCGGTTCACGGTCACCGGTCCCGGGGGGGAAATCTGGTCTTCGACGGGCGAACGGCGGAATCTGTCCGTTGTCATCGGCAACCCCCGCCTCTGGTGGCCCAACGGACTGGGGGATCAGCCGCTGTACGGCATCCGGGTCGAACTCCTGCTCGACGGCCTTGCAGAGGATCGGAGGGAATTCCGGATCGGGCTTCGGACCCTCACCGTTGTCCGCCGGGCGGACGAGTGGGGCGAGAGCTTCTTCCACTGCGTGAATGGGACCGGATTCTTCGCCATGGGCGCGGACTACATTCCGGAGGACAACCTGCTGTCCCGCGTGACGCCGGAACGCACACGCCGGCTGCTCGAGGACGCCGCGGCCGCCCATCACAACGTCATCCGGGTATGGGGAGGCGGGTATTACCCCGACGATTTCTTTTACGACGCCTGCGACGAACTGGGGCTGGTTGTTTGGCAGGATTTCATGTTCGCCTGCGCCAACTACCTCCTGACGCCGGAGTTTTCCGACAGCATCCGCGCCGAATTTACCGACAACATCCGGCGGCTTCGCCACCATGCCTCGCTTGGGCTGTGGTGCGGCAACAACGAAATGGAGATGTTCCAGGAGCAGGGCGCCTATAACGGATCCCCGCGGCTGCGTTCGGACTACATCCGGATGTTCGAGCACATCCTGCCCGAAGTCCTGGCCCGCGAGGATCCCGACACCTTCTACTGGCCGGCATCGCCCTCCTCCGGCGGCGGATTCGACGTCCCCAACGACCCGAACCGCGGAGACACCCACTACTGGGAAGTCTGGCACGGAGGCAAGCCGTTCACGGATTACCGGAAACACTTCTTCCGGTACGCGTCGGAATTCGGGTTCCAATCGTTTCCCTGCCGCGCGACCGTCGAACGCTTCACCCTGCCCGAAGACCGAAACGTGTTCTCCCGCGTCATGGAAATGCACCAGCGCAACGCCGCGGCAAACGGCAAGATCATGAACTACCTGGCCGCGACGTTCCGGTACCCGACAGACTTCGACCAGCTGCTGTACGCCTCCCAATTGCTGCAGGCCGAAGCGATCCGCTATGGTGTGGAGCACTGGCGCCGCCACCGCGGCCGCTGCATGGGCGCGGTCGTCTGGCAGCTGAACGACATCTGGCCGGTGGCCAGCTGGTCGTCCATCGATTATTACGGCCGGTGGAAAGCGCTGCACTACCTGGAAAAACGGTTCTTCGCGCCGATCGCGATCTCCTGCGAGGAGCACGGGGAGCTCGACGGCCGGCTCAGCTGCGTGGACGAACCCGCCCCGCTGGAAAAATCCGCCCGCCTGGCCGTCGCCAACGAGACCCGCGATCCTTTCCGCGGACGGGCACGCTGGTCGCTGCATGATCCGGACGCCGCGGTCCTGCTGTCCGGAGAGCTTCCGGTGGCGGCACCCGCATTCAGCTCCGTCTGGCTCGACTTCACCGGACAGGCCGCCGCTTCCGGGGATGGGACGCGTCTTCTGTTTGACGGACTCG
Source organism: uncultured Oscillospiraceae bacterium (assembly GCA_964572095.1). Classification (GTDB taxonomy): domain Bacteria; phylum Bacillota; class Clostridia; order Saccharofermentanales; family UBA5734; genus JAAYKS01. Next base: position 4,994 of record CAZNGQ010000135.1, on the reverse strand, counting down.
ACGAGCTCGGGTGTTACCTTTCGTATGAGCTGCTGGATGACGCCGGTGCGCTCCTCTCGTCAGGTACGTCGCTGTTCTGCGCACCCAAGCATTTCCGGTTCCGCGATCCGGACCTGCGCGTCCGGCTGGCCGGCCGGCATGTCTGCCTGGAGGCGTCCGCCTATGCCCGCGGTGTCGAGATTGTGACGGACGACCCGGACTGCGTGTTTGAGGACAACTACTTCGACATGAACGGCGGAACCCGAACAATCGCCGTCCTGCGAGGTTCGCCGCGTTCCCTTGGCGTACGGTCGATACGGGATATCGGACGCTGAATGTTCTGGTTGCCAAGAGTTCCGCGGCATGTGGTACTATCGTAGAAAAGAAAGGTACAGGCGGCGATTGTGACGGACAACATTCTCGAAGCACAGCAGCTGACCCGGCGCTACGGCGGCATGACGGCGGTCAATGCCGTCGATTTCCATGTGCGGAACGGCGAACGATACGCGTTGACCGGACCCCGGGGGGCCGGCAAGACGACATTGATCGCCATGCTCGGCACACTGGTCCGGCCGTCCTCCGGCATCGCCAACATCGACGGCTTTCAGCTGAGCCGGGAGAACGCCGCCATCCGCGGACGGATCGGTGTTGTTTTCGCGGACAGCCTGATGGACGGCCGCCTGAGCATACGGGAAAACCTGCGGTTCCGCGCCGCTCTGTACGGCATCCGGGGTCCGGAAGCCGCCGACGCGGTCGCCCGGGCCGCCGCCGCCACCGGGATCACGGATCTGCTCAAGGCGCGATACGGCCGCTTGGATGACGAGGAGCGCCGACGCGCCGACTTCGCCCGCGCGTTGGTCAACACGCCGGGGCTGCTGCTGCTGGACGATGTCGCCGCCGGCCTGGATGCCGAAACGGCTTCGGCTGTCCTGGACCTCGCGCGGCGGCTGCCGCGGGAGACCGGCGCCGGTGTGCTGCAGACTTCGCGGGACATTCGCGAGGTGGCCGGCGCCGACCGGATCGCCATCATGGACCAGGGCCGGATCCTGGCCGAGGGGACGCCCGCCCAGCTGGTGGACCGCTATGCGGCGGACCGGCTGCGTCTGGTTCCGCGTTCCGATCCGGGATGCCGCCAGTCCCTGGTACGTCTGCTCGGAAACGAAGGATACCGTTTCACCCCCGGGACTTCTCCCGACAGCCCCGTGATCGAAGTGGCCATCGGAAACAGCATGGGTGCGCTGCTGCTGGTCAACCGGATCGTTCACTGGATCGACCGTTTCGAAATGCTCCGGGGAGACCTGAAGGTCGCCTATGACCAGGCCCTCCTGGAGTCGCGTTCCGGCGCAGGCGGACTTTCAGCCGCAATGGAGGGCCTGCGATGAACGCGTTGTTCCACCTGGTATCGCGCAATCTCAAGGCCGCGTTCCGCTCCCGGGCGGTTTGGGCCTACATTCTCCTGCCGCTTGTGATCCTCGCCGTCCTGTATCCGCTTCTCCTCGCCGGCCTGCATGCCGACGCGGCCCGTCAGGCCCCGGGCGGCGTCCCGTTCGCCGCATGGCTGGCCCGAAGCTGGACCGCGGCCGCCCTGCCCGTCGTCCTGGCGTTCACGGCCGCGCTCGGTTCGCTCGGTGTCCTGTCCCGGGATCGGCACGAGCGGCGTTATCGCGATTTCGGCACCACGTTCCTCGGAAACGGCCGGCAGGCGGCCGGCTATGCGGTCGCCGTCATCGTCTCCGCGTGCGTGGCCGCCCTGGTGGTGTTCGCCCTGGTGCAGGCGCTGGTCCATATCAGCATGGGACTCGTCCCCGATTGGCGCGGCATCCTGTTCGCGCTTGGCTACACGATGCTCGGAGCGGTGCATGCCGCCTCGTTCTGCCTGTTTCTGGTCGCCCTGCTGCGCAGCGGCGCGGCTTACGCTGTGGTTTCCGGACTGATGGGGATGCTGGCGGGGTTCCTGACCGGTTCGTTCGTGCCCGTTGGCATGTTGAATCCCGGGATCCGCATGGTTGTCGAGGCCTTCCCGGCCAGCCATGCCGTCTCGCTCGCGCGGCAGGCTCTCACGTGGCCTGCGACAGCGGGTGCGTTTGGCGCGCCTGGCGCGGACCTGGCCTGGTACCAGTCCTATTTCGGCATCACACAGCGGTTCGGCGAGCGGGCGATCGAGCCGGGCTGGAGCCTGCTCTTCCTCGTCGGCACAACCCTTGTGCTGTTTGCCGCCGCGCTGCCATTGGCCGCCCGGGGCTGCCGGCCCGTAAAGAGATAAGGAATCGAGGGATCTTTCATGACCAAACCGATGCCGACTTCCGCCATTTGCGGCCTGTTCTGTGAAAGTTGTTCCCTCTACATCGGCACGATGGAGGAGCCGG
>CAZNGQ010000135.1:0-2549 GCA_964572095.1 uncultured Oscillospiraceae bacterium | reverse complement strand
GGCGAAGCCTCCTGGCGGATCCGGATGGAGGAAAACTATCGCTGTGCCGCGTGCGGGACGATGAACACGATTTATGACGACCGGTGTCGAAATTGCGGTCATACGCCGCCCAATCCCTACGTCGCGCGCAACAAACCGGCGATCGACCGGTTCAAGAGCCAGTAAAAATCGAAACAGGGAGAGTCGGCACCTGGCCGGCTCTTTTCACGCATCCTAGAAAACGCCCCTGGCATTTAGGCCGGAGGCGTTTGCTCCCTATTGGAAAGGTGGTCCGTCTAGCCTTTCGCCCGGATGTACGCGTCGATACCGGCAGCCGCCTTCTTGCCGGCACCCATGGCCAGGATGACGGTCGAGTCCCCGCTCACGATGTCGCCGCCGGCAAAAACCCCGGGAATCGAGGTCATGCCGGTCACGGGATCCGCGTTGATCGTGCCATGGGGGCCGGTTTCGAGCCCTTTGGATGTGCGCCGGAGCAGGGGGTTGGGCGATGTACCGATCGCGACGATTGCGGTGTCGGCATCGATCCGGAACAGGCTGCCGGGTTTTTCGACCGGGCGGCGGCGGCCGGAGGCATCCGGTTCGCCAAGCGCCATCTCCATGCAGTCCACCCCGACCAGCCGTCCGTTCGCGTCGCCGACGAACCCGACGGGATTGGTCAGGAAACGCATCCGGACGCCCTCTTCGATCGCGTGGTGGATTTCCTCGCGACGCGCGGGCATTTCGGCCTCGCTGCGCCGGTAGACGATCGAGACCTCGCCTTTGCAGATGCGGCGCGCGCAGCGCGCGGCGTCGAGCGCGACATTGCCGCCGCCGACCACGACGATGGAGAGGCTGTCGCAGATCGGGGTGTCGCTGTCTTCGCGGTAGGCTTTCATGAGGTTGATCCGCGTGAGGAACTCGTTGGCGGTATAGACGCCGTTGAGATTTTCACCCGGGACGCCCAGGAAAGAGGGAAGCCCCGCGCCGACGCCCAGGAATACGGCTTCGAACCCATCAGCGAACAGCTGGTCGAGGGTCTGGGTCCGGCCTACGACGAAATTGGTCCGGATCTTGACGCCCTTGAGGCGCAAGGCCTCGACCTCGTATTCGACGATGTCCTTGGGCAGGCGGAACGGCGGGATGCCGTAGGTCAGCACACCGCCCGTGCGGTGCAGCGCCTCGAAGACGGTGACGTCGTACCCCCGGCCCGCGAGGTCGTCCGCGCAGGTCAGGCTGGCCGGCCCGGATCCGACAACCGCGACCCGGTGCCCGTTGGGCGCGGGGATGACCGGGTGGTCCTCCTCGTTGGCCCGGTGCCAGTCCGCGGCATATCGTTCCAGCCGGCCGATGCCGACCGGTTCGCCCTGGATGCCGCGCACACATACCTTTTCGCACTGGCTCTCCTGGGGGCAGACCCGGCCGCAGACGGCGGGCAGGGCGTTGTTCTGCTTGAGGATCCCGTAGGCGGAGGACGGGTCCCCCGCCTTGATCTTCATGATGAATCCCGGGATGTCGATTCCGACGGGACACCCGGCGACACAGGGCCGGTTCCGGCAGTTCAGGCAGCGGGCGGATTCCCGCAGGGCAAGATCGCCGTCGTACCCGCAGGCGACCTCCTCGAAGCCCTGCACACGCAGCGCGGGATCCATTTCGGGCATGGGGGTCTTCTTTTTGATGTCCTCCATGTCACTTCACCTCCCGGAACAGGCGGCAGTTCTCCTCGGACTCCCGCTCCTTGTTTCTGTAAAAGGAACTGCGGCGCGCGGCTTCGTCGAAATCCACCTCGTGCGCGTCGAAATCCGGCCCGTCCACACAGGCGAACACCGTCTTGCCGGCGACGGTCAGGCGGCATCCGCCGCACATGCCCGTGCCGTCGATCATGACGGTGTTCATGCTGACGATGGTCCGGATCCCGTAGGTCCGGGTCAGGTTCGCGACCGCGCGCATCATCGGCAGGGGGCCGATGGCCAGGATCCGCTCATACGGGGGCTCGCCGGCAGCCGCCAGCGCATCGATACGGGCACGGAGCAGGTCGGTGACAAAGCCCTTGTTGCCGTTGGACCCGTCGTCCGTGGCGACCTGGAAGAAATCGGCGACATCGCCCATCTCTTTTTCGAGGATGACGAGGTCGCTCGTGCGGAATCCGGCGATGACGTCGACCCGGGCTCCGGCCGCATGGAGCGCCTTGGCCTGCGGATACGCGATGGCGCATCCGACGCCGCCGCCGACAACGCAGACGCGGGTCAGCCCCTCAAGCTCGGAAGGGTTGCCAAGCGGGCCGACGAAGTCCTGGAGGCTGTCGCCGGCTTCCTTGAGCGCCAGCAGTTTGGTCGACAACCCGACCAGCTGGAAAATGACGGTGACGGTTCCGGCTTCCGGATCCGTGTCGTTGATCGTGAGGGGGATCCGTTCTCCGGTCTCGGACACCCGGAGGATGACGAACTGGCCGGGACGCGCGGCGCGCGCGACTTCCGGCGCCAGCACGGAGATCCGCTGAACGGAGGGGTTAAGAATGTCTTTCTGCGTGATTGTATACATGAGACGCCTTCCTCGGCTTTTCATTTGTGGCG
>CAZNGQ010000134.1:0-7347 GCA_964572095.1 uncultured Oscillospiraceae bacterium | reverse complement strand
GCTTCACGCGGGCGTGGATTGAAACAATCAGACTCGCCGCACGCGTGACAAGCAAGCCGCGGTCGCCCGCTTCACGCGGGCGTGGATTGAAACATAATGATTGCTCCCGCGGATCAGCGTTGAACCGGCGTCGCCCGCTTACCCCGGGCGGGGATTTAAACATTCTCCGCACCAGGTAATCGCCCACGACCCGGCCGGCGCCAATGCGATCATCCTCAAGCAGGGCATCATGATGGCGGTGGAAACCTCCGTCACCGGTATCCGCAACCACTCCAGGCCGATCAAGGGCAAAAACGACATCGCCCGCGTCGCGGCGATTTCCGCCAACGAGGAGATCATCGGTGAACTCGTTTCCGACGCCATGGACAAAGTCACCGCGGACGGCGTCATCACGGTCGAGGAATCCAAGACCATGGCGACCGAGCTCGAGATCGTCGAAGGCATGCAGTTCGACCGCGGCTATGTCTCGGCCTACATGGTGACGGACAATGAGAAGATGGAGGCCGTCCTCGACGATGCCTACATCCTCATCACCGATAAGAAGATCAGCAACATCCAGGACATCCTTCCGATCCTCGAGCAGGTGCTCAAGACCGGCAAGAAGCTGGTGATCATCGCCGAAGACATCGAAGGCGAGGCGCTGGCCACCCTGCTGGTCAACAAGCTGCGCGGCACGTTCACCTGCGTCGCCGTCAAGGCTCCGGGATTCGGCGACCGCCGCAAGGCCATGCTCCAGGACATCGCGATCCTGACCGGCGGCACTGTCATCACCGAGGAGCTCGGGCTTGACATCAAGGAGACCACACTGGACCAGCTGGGCCGTGCCCGCCAGATCAAGATCCAGAAAGAGAACACCATCATCGTCGACGGCGCCGGCTCCGACACCGACATCAAGGGCCGCATCGCCAGCATCCGCTCGCAGATCGAGGAAACCACATCCGACTTCGATCGGGAGAAGCTCCAGGAGCGTCTGGCCAAGCTGTCCGGCGGCGTCGCCGTCATCAAGGTCGGCGCAGCAACCGAGACCGAGATGAAGGAAAGAAAGCTTCGCATCGAAGATGCCCTCGCCGCGACCAAGGCCGCTGTCGAGGAAGGCATCATCGCGGGCGGCGGCACAGCGTTCGTCAACGTCATCGCCGATGTCCGCAAACTGCTGGACAACGTCACTGGCGATGTCAGGACCGGCGTGATGATCGTGGTCAAGGCTCTGGAGGAACCCATCCGCCAGATCGCCGCGAATGCCGGACTCGATGGCAGCGTCATCGTGGAGAAAGTCAAGAACAGCCCGATCGGGTTCGGTTTCGACGTTCTCAAGGAAGAATACATCGACATGTTCGAGGCCGGGATCGTGGATCCCGCCAAGGTCACGCGTTCCGCACTGCAGAACGCGGCATCCGTTGCGGCCATGCTCCTCACGACCGAAGCGATCGTTGCGGACATCCCCGAGCCGGAGCCCCCGATGCCGGCCGGCGGCGGCGGTGGGATGTACTAAAAGCGTTCCACAACCTGATCCATGCATGGCGAAGGCCGTCCCGGGCAGCCGGGGCGGCCTTTTTCCGCCATGCCGGAGGCACGCGGCGTGCATCGATCCGGGTTCGAGTGGTATAGTTTGAGTGATCATCCAGAAACGGGAGGAAACCGGAATGCCTTTTATCAACGACGATTTCATGCTCGGCAGTGCGACTGCGAAGAAGCTGTATTGCGAATTTGCTTTGGATATGCCGATCTACGATTTTCATTGCCACCTGAGCCCGGCGGAGATCGCAGAGAACAAACAGTATGAGAGCATCACGGAGGTCTGGCTTGGCGGCGACCATTACAAATGGCGCGCGATGAGGGCGGCCGGCATACCGGAGCGCTATATCACCGGCGACGCGGAACCCCGCGAGAAGTTCATGAAATGGGCCGAGGTGGTTCCCCAGACCATCGGCAATCCCCTGTACCACTGGACCCATCTCGAACTGTCCCGCTTTTTCGGCATCGACCAGCTCCTGTCGCCCCAGACCGCACCCGCGATCTGGGACAAATGCAACCAGTTGCTCGCCCGCGACGATTTCCGCGCGCAGGCATTGATCACCCGTTCCAATGTGCGTTACCTCGGAACCACCGACGACCCGCTGGATTCGCTCGAACATCATGCCGATATCGCCCGGCGGCAGAAGGCGGGCGAGATGCCCGGATTCACGACGGTCGTCCGGCCCTCGTTCCGACCGGACAAACTCATCCAGATCGACAAGTCCACCTTCCTTCCCTGGGTCAAGCGCCTGTCCGCCATGACCCCCGGCGGCATCGACGGATTCGAATCCTTTCTGGACGCGATCCGGCTGCGCATCGACTTTTTCCATGAGAACAACTGTCGCGCATCCGACCATGGACTGGACCTGGTGGAGTTCGAGAGCTGTGAAGACTCCGACGCCGACAGGATCTTCCGCAAGGTCGTCCAGTCCGGCGGCACGAGCCGTCCTACCGCCTCCGAGATCCGGATGTTCAAGACCCGGATGCTCCTTTTCCTCGGGCGTGAGTACGCACGAAAAGGCTGGGTCATGATGCTGCATGTCGGAACCCTGCGTGACGTCAATTTCCGCATGTTCCGCCAGCTTGGAGCGGATACGGGATACGACACGATCGCGGACTACAACTACATGGAGGGCCTTTCCAGACTGCTCGGAACCCTCGACGACACAGACAGCCTGCCCAAGACGATGCTTTTCAACAACAACCCCCGGGACAACGATGCGATCGCCTCCCTGGTCGGATGCTTCCAGGGCGGGGTCCGAGGCAAGATGCAGATGGGGTCCGGCTGGTGGTTCAACGACCAGAAGGACGGGATGATCCGGCAGATGACCGCATTGGCCAGCGTCGGCCTGTTGTCGACGTTTCTCGGGATGCTTACCGATTCCCGCAGCTTCCTGTCGTATACCAGGCATGAATACTTCCGCCGCATCCTGTGCGGTTTCATCGGCCGCTGGGTCGACGACGGCGAAGCCCCGGCTGACATGGAACTGCTCGGCCGCATGATCCGCGACATCTGCTACGGCAACGCCCTTGCTTATTTCGGCGTCTAGGAGCCGGTCCATGCGGGTTGCGGCCGGCTGACGGCAATGGTTTTCATGTATAATCTATAGTCATTCATCCGGCCGTCCCGGCTCTTTCACCGATGCCGGCGGCACGATCGAAAGGAATCATCGATGCAATCGAACGTCCTGTTTTCCCCCAATACATTTACGGCGTATGACGCCGACCAGACCCTGCCGGCGAGATTCGACCGGATCCTGTCGCAAAGCGGGCTGGCCGCGCGGGTCAAGGACAAGACCGTCGCGATCAAGATGCATGTCGGCAGCGACATTGGCTACAGCACCATTCCGCCGGTCTTTGTCCGCAAGCTGGTCGCTTTCGTCAAGGCGGCGGGCGGGGACTGTTTCATCACCGACCACTACATCTCCGACCGCCAGCCCGGGACGCGCGGATACAGCGAGGAGGCCCTGGGCTGTCCCGTGCTCGACGGCTGCGGCTACCTGGAGAAATACTTCTACACAACCGAGGTCGATTTCCGCAGCTTCCGCCATGTCGACATCGCCGGACTGGTACACGACGCCGACTTCCTGATCGATCTTTCGCACGTCAAGGGGCATGGCTGCTGCGGGTACGGCGGCGCGTGCAAGAACCTGGCGATGGGCGCCGTCACCGACCGGACCCGCGGGCAGATCCACGCGCTGGAGGGCGGCATTGTTTGGAACGAGGAGTTGTGCACGCACTGCGAGTTGTGCATCGCGTCCTGCAACCATGGCGCCAATTCGTTTGAAGATGGAAAATACAGCATGAACTTTCACCACTGCACGGTCTGTCAGCATTGCGTCAAGGTATGCCCGACCGGCGCCCTGATTATGGAAGGCGAGCGGTACAACGATTTCCAGACCGGCATGGCCCTCTGTACGAAGGCCATCCTCGATACATTTAAGCCCGGCAATGTCTTCTTTATCAACTTTCTGCTCAACATCACGGCGATCTGCGATTGCTGGGGCATGACGACCCCGTACCTCGTGCCGGACATCGGCATCATGGCTTCCGACGACATCGTCGCCATCGAGCGCGCATCCCTGGATGCCATCAAGCTGGAGAACCTCATTCCCGCCGGAGTCCCCGGCGGACAGCCGTTAACGGGCGAAGGGCACCTGTTCCAGCTGCTTCACGGCAAGGACCCCTATGTCCAGATCCGGGAGCTCGAACGCGTCGGGCTCGGCACACAGAACTACCAGCTTCAGACGGTCCTTTGACCGTGATGTGAAACCGACAGGAGGGATCAGGATGGACGACATCTTTATGGAACGGATCGTACGCAGGAAAAAGGACGGGACGCACTATCTCAAGATCGCGCTGATCATCGCAACGGCCTTCATGCTGGCGACGGCCATCGGGTGGATCGTGCTGGCCATCCCCGTGATGTCCTTCCTGTTTCCCATTGTCCTTGTCGGCTGCGGGTACGGTGCCTGGTGGATGATCACCTCCCAGGACATCGAATACGAGTACATCGTGACCAACGGCGAAATCGACATCGACAGCATTGTCCACAGGCGCAAGCGCAAGCGCCTGTTTTCCGGGCGCGCCAAGGACTTCGAGGTCATGGCGCGGCTGGACAGCGACGAATTCCGCGATGCGGCCCGGCGCGTGGAACAGGAGCGGAAGAGCGGCAACCTCAAGCTGGTCAACTGCGCGGCGGTTCCCGGTAACGCGGCCAGCTGGTTCTTCATCGCCAATTACAAAACGGGGCGGCTCCTGGTCGTCTTTGATCCCGACGAGAAAATGCTTGTCAACCTGAAGCGTTTCAATCCTTCGAGAGTCAAGTACAATCCAACGATCCAGGGATAGGACGACCGTCCGCGGAGGATATCGGCATGGCAGACAAATCCGGGCGTCTCACCGCGCTGGAAAAGAGCTGGATCACATACGACTGGGCGAATTCCGTTTTCGCAACCAACATCATGGCGGCGATCTTTCCGATTTATTTCTCCTCGATGGCCGCAACCGCCGGTCGTCAGGGCGATGTGCTCTGGGGCTACGGCACCTCCATCGCGACGGCTCTGGTCGCCTTGGCCGCCCCGTTCCTCGGCGCGATCGGTGACTACCGCGGGATGAAAAAGAAACTGTTCTCCTTTTTCCTCGCCATCGGCCTCGTCTTCACCCTGACGATGGCGCTGACCAGCGACTGGCGGATGATGCTGGCCGGATACATCTGTGCCTACATCGGTTTCACGGGATCCTGCCTGTTCTATGATTCCTTCCTGGCAGACGTCACGACGAGGGACCGGATGGACAAGGTCTCCTCCTGGGGCTACGCGATGGGATACATCGGCGGCAGCACCATACCCTTTGTCATTTCGATCGCCATTCTGCTGCTGCGGGACAGCGATGTGGTTGCCGTCAAGACCAGCGTCGTCATCACGGTGGTCTGGTGGGCAGGTTTCAGCATCCCGATGCTCACGCGGGTGCGTCAGGTCCATTTCGTCGGAACGCCGAGAGCGGAGCTGGTGCGCAACACCCTTCGGAACCTGGCCGACACCATCCGCGACATCGTGCGGGACCGCGGCATGCTCCTTTTCATGATCGCCTATTTCTTCTATATCGACGGGGTCAACACGGTGATCCATATGGCGACTTCCTATGGAAGCACGCTGAAGCTGGACAGCACGGGGATGATCCTTGCGCTGCTGGTCACACAGATCGTCGCGGTTCCGTGTTCCATCCTGTTCGGCCGGCTGGCCGCCCGGGCGGGAAGCATTCGGATGATCTCCATCGCGATCCTGATGTATGTCGTGATCTGTACGCTGGGATTCTATATGGGGCGTTCGGTTGAAACGGCGTCCGCCGCCGGCATGGAAGCGGCGATAAAGAACGCGGGCAGGCTGTTCTGGCTGCTTGCGATCCTGGTCGGTACCGTTCAGGGCGGCATCCAGGCGCTTTCCCGCTCGTATTTCAGCAAACTGATCCCTCCCGAGAAATCCAGCGAGTATTTCGGGTTTTTCGATATCTTCGGAAAGTACGCTGCGGTCCTTGGCCCGCTGCTGTACGGTGTCATGACGCAGGCGACCGGGCGGTCATCCGCCGGGATCATGAGCATCGCGGTCTTTTTCGTGATCGCGTTCGTTTTGCTGGCGATCGGACGGAAACGGCTGGCCCTGACCGAGGCGCGCGGCACGTCTGGCGTGACGCGGGAGGACTCCTGACGCATGGAGGACACCCGCGGGCACTACGACTACCGGGTTCGGGGGACGGAGACCGACTGGTCGGACCGTCTCCAGCTTTCCGCGCTTTTCTCCCTGATGCAGGAGTCCGCGGTATTCAACGCGGAAGAACACGGCTGGGGCGCGGACACACTGGATCCGCTGAACATCTGCTGGGTGCTGATGCGGGTGTCGGTACGCCTGCGCCGATTTCCCCGGTGGAGGGACATCCTGCATGTGCATACCTGGCCGCGTGATCTCGACCGCCTGATCTTTCTGCGCGACTTCCGTTTCAGCATGGCGGAAGGGGAGGGGACGGACGGCGTGATCGGCGGAGCGACCACCTCCTGGGTGCTGGTCGACCGGGACACCCATCGGCCGAAGCGACCGGACGTTATCCCCTACGATTCCGCCGCCACACAGCCCGGAACGCTGGCACTGGGATTCAGCGCGGAGGCCATCGCTCCCTTCCCGGGGCTGTGCGACGGTCCCCCGACGATCGTGAAATACGCCGACGCCTGCGATATCGACCGGAACCTGCATGTCAATAACACCCGTTACGTCGCGTGGTGCGTGGACGCGGTCAACCGCCTCACGTCCGACCGGCCCGTCCTCTCCGGCATCGACATCAATTACCTGTCCGAAGTGAAATTTGGGGACAAGATCCTCCTCCATGCCCGTGCCGAAGCCGGCGCAACCGGGATGACGTTTCTGGTCGAGGGTCGGGAAGCAGTCCGTTCCATGCCGGTATTCCGGGCGATTCTCTATGCGGACAGGGACATATCGCCAGAAGAATTGTGAAAATCGAACAATTGTGACGGCGGATTTACCGAGTGAAGTTATTACGCTATAATCGGTGGAGCATTTCGAGTTTCAACTCGGGACGCATAATCCGCCGGGAGTACAGGAGGGTATCACATGATCGAGATCCGTAATCTGGTCAAGTATTACGGCGACAAAAAAGCGGTGGACGACATTTCGTTCACGGTCCAAGACGGGGAAATCCTGGGATTCCTCGGCCCGAACGGCGCCGGCAAGACCACGACAATGAACATCCTTACCGGTTTCCTTTCCGCCACGTCAGGACATGTATCCATTGACGGTTTCGACATTCTGGAGAAACCGCAGG
>CAZNGQ010000133.1:0-7392 GCA_964572095.1 uncultured Oscillospiraceae bacterium | reverse complement strand
ATGTCCCTCGGCATCGAAAACAACATGGAACTTGAACTGACAGCCGAGGGGCCGGATGAGAACGAAGCGGTCGAGTCGATCGCCTCTTATCTGGAGAACCCCGCTTTCTGAACCGGTTCCCGGATCCCTCGGGTGACGTCATGCCTCCGGAATTGACTCCGCTGAACGCGAGACTGGATATCGTGCCTGCCGCCCCTGGCGTTTACCTCATGAAGGACGCCGGGGGCTGTGTCATTTATGTCGGCAAGGCCATCAGCCTGAAATCCCGGCTGCACAGCTACTTCGGCCCCACCCCGCGCGGAAACGCCAAGGTCATGGCCATGATCTCGCATGTGCGGAATTTCGAGTATATCGTGTGCACCTCCGAACTGGAGGCGCTGATCCTCGAAAACAACCTCATCAAACGTTATACCCCTCGCTACAACGTCCTTTTGCGCGACGACAGGGAATACCCCTATATCCGCGTGACGATGAACGAGGAATACCCGCGCATCCTCAAGGCGTTCCATGTCGGCGCCGACCGCGCGCAGGGCGCCCGCTATTACGGACCCTACCTGAGCGGCGACCTGTTCCACGCAATGAAGGCGCTTCGCGACATCTTTCCGGCCAAGACCTGCCAGCGCGTGCTCCCACGCGATATCGGCAAGGAACGCCCGTGCCTCAACTACCATATCGGCCGCTGTGTCGGTCCCTGCCGGGGCGATGTCCCGGTCACCGCCTACCGGGAAGTGGTGGAGAACATCTGCCGGTTCCTCGAGGGCAAGTACAGCGGACTGCTTCGCGACATGGAGACCGCCATGCGCGAGGCCGCGGAGCGGATGGACTTCGAGGTGGCGTCCATCATCCGCGACCGGATCCGCGCGCTGCAGACCCTGATGAACCGGCAATCCGCCGTGTCCGGCGATGAGACTGACCGGGACGCCGTGGGGATCGCCCGCAACGGGAGCGAAGTCTGTATCCGCAAACTGGAAATCCGCTCCGGCCGGATCATCGGATCCTCCGCGTTCTTTTTCGAGGATCGGGGGGATGAAGACGGCGACCTGATTGCAGCGTTCCTGATCCAGCATTACCCGGAGACCCCGCTCATCCCTCCCGAGATCCTTCTCCCGGTTGACGTCCCGGAGGCCGAAGGGCTGACGGAATACCTGCGCGGACTTCGGAACGGCCGCTGCGTGTTGCGGGTACCGCAGCGCGGGGAGGCGAAACGCCTGCTGGACATGGCGGGGGAGAACGCCGTCCAGGCGCTGCGCCGCCGAACCCTCCTGGTCGGTGGCGGACAGACCGCGCTGGAATCCGCGCTGGACCGCCTCGGAACCCTGGTCGGCGCCCCGCGGCGGCTGACGCGGATCGAGGCCTACGACGTCTCCAACACGGGGACGTCGGACAAGGCCGCCAGCATGGTCGTCTTTGTCGACGGCCGACCGGTCAAGCGGCTGTACCGGCTGTTCCGGATCGCGACGGTCGAAGGACAGGACGACTACGCCTCGATGCGCGAAATCCTGGACCGCAGACTGGCCAAGGCAGGAGACGAAGCATTCGGCCAGACACCGGATCTCATACTGGTCGACGGCGGTTCGGGGCACCTGGCCGTCGCGCGCGGCGCGGTCGAAGACTCCGGTGTCCCTGTTCTGGTCGCCGGCATGGTCAAGGACCGACGGCACCGCACCCGGGCGCTTGCGCTCGCGGACGGACGTGTGGTCGAACTGATGCCGGCCAGCGCGTCGGACGGGGGAGAGGGCTCGTTCGAGAGCGACGGCATGGAGCGGGAGACCTCGATCGGACTTCTGCGGCTCGTGACCGCCATTCAGGACGAAGCCCACCGCTTTGCCGGCAGCTACAACAAGAAGCTCATGGCGAAACGCCACACGCGCTTCTCCCTGGAGGGAATCGCGGGCGTCGGCCCCGCGCGCCGCAAGGCGCTGATCAAGGCCTTCGGCGGTCTCAAGGGCATCGCCGCCGCTTCGCTGGACGAGCTTGCCGCCGCCGAGGGGATGACCCGGCCGGCCGCGGAGGCCGTATTCCGGCATTTCCGGGAAAAGGAGAACGACTGATGGCCCTGTTCGCGATCGCCGACGTCCACTTGTCGCTCGGCACGGACAAACCCATGGATATCTTCGGGCCCGCCTGGACGGACCATGTCGCGCGGCTGGAGGCCAGCTGGCAGAGAACAGTGGGCGAAGGCGACACCGTGCTCATTTCCGGGGATGTATCCTGGGCGATGGACTTCCGTCAACTGCTGCCGGACCTGCGTTTCCTGCATTCCCTGCCGGGTGAAAAGATCCTGTCGCGAGGCAACCACGATTACTGGTGGAGCACATTCGCGCGCATGGAGGCCCTGGTCGCCGCCGAGGGACTGGACAGCATCCGCTTCCTGAAGAACAACGCCTATCGGCGGGGAGGCGACGTGGTGTGCGGAAGCCGCGGATGGGTGCTGCCCTGGGATTCGGAATTCACGGCCCAGGACGCGAAGGTGCTGGAGCGCGAGCGCGGCCGCCTTCGGCTTTCCCTGGACGCCGCGGCCGCGATCGCGGAGGGAGCCGACCTCGAAGGGATTGCCCTGCGGCGCGTCGCCATGCTCCATTACCCGCCGACGGACAACCGGTTCCGACCTTCTCCATTCACGGACCTGTTGGAGGAATTCGATGTGTCGGTCTGCGTTTACGGCCATCTGCACGGCATGGGTTCACGGAGTGGCCCGGATGGCGAAAACGCCCATGGTGTGCGGTTCCTGAACACTTCCGCCGACTTTCTCCGGTTTTGTCCGCTCCGCATTTGATTCTGGAAGTCATGCAAGAGGTTTTCATTGAAGTTGCAGAGACCTTGATATATAATAAGTTGCTCACAGCACCAGACAGGGAAAGACGAGGCGGAATCGGTTCATGATGAACAGCATGACAGGGTTTGGCCGTGGCGAGGCGACATCGCCCGGACGACGCGTCACGGTGGAGATTCGATCCATAAACAACCGCTACTGCGACATCCAGATCCGCCTGCCCCGCCTGATCGGTCCGCTCGAGACGCGGATCCGCCAGTCGGTCGCCGCGCGTCTGGCCCGCGGCAAGATCGATGTCTTTGTATCCCATGAAGATTCACGCGAGGACACCAGCGCGGTCCGCTGCGACATTGCGCTGGCCAGGGCGTATGCCCGTGCTTTACGGGACATCGCCGACGCGATCGGCTCGGACGAGCGGATCAGCGCGGCCCAGGTCTCCCGCTTTCCGGAGGTTCTGACCATCGAGAGCCCCCAGTCCGATCCCGACGAGCTTTGGACGCTTGTCGAGACGGCCTTGAACGGCGCGCTGGAGGGTATCTGCGGCATGCGCGCGGACGAAGGGCGCAAACTCTCCGAGGACATCCTGGCCAAGGTCGACGAGCTCGAGCAGGCGCGCGGAATCCTTCTGCGCCGTGCGCCATCCGTTCCGGAGGAGTACCGGGAACGCCTGGACAACCGAATCACCGAACTGCTCGGCAGCCGCAAGGCGGAGATCATCGATCCGGCCCGGCTGGCCGGCGAGATCGCCCTTTTCGCTGACAAATGCGCCATCGACGAGGAGCTCGTCCGCCTGCGCAGCCATCTCTCGCAGTTTCGGGGCGCGGTGCGCACCGGCGGTTCCATGGGGAAGAAACTGGATTTCATCATCCAGGAGATCAACCGCGAGATCAACACCATCGGATCCAAGGCCAATGACATCGAAATCACCAACATCGTCATCGGCATGAAGACCGAGCTTGAAAAGATACGGGAACAGATACAGAACATCGAATAGCCGTCGATACGGTTTTTCCGGAGGTACGTGTGGACCTGGTCAAAATCGGTTTTGGAAATATGGTGTCGTCCCGGCGCGTGATCGCCGTGGTCAACCCGGACTCATCCCCTGTGAAGCGCATGATGGCCGACGCGCGCGATCGCGGCACGCTGATCGACGCCACTTCCGGTCGCAAAACCCGCGCGGTCATCGTCACCGATAGCGACCATATTGTGCTCTCCGCTCTTGCTGTCGAGGAGATCGGCCGCGAGATGATGGAAGTGCCGGAGGAGGCGTGACCATGGCGGAGACAAGACGCGGCATCCTGATCTGCGTATCCGGTCCTTCCGGCGTCGGCAAGGGAACGGTCATCACCCGGCTGCGCGGGCTGAAACCCGATCTGGTCCATTCCATTTCCGTGACGACCCGCGCCATGCGGCCGGGCGAAGTCGACGGGGTGTCCTACCATTTCGTCACCCGGGAGCGATTCGAGCGGATGATCGCCGACGGTGAAGTCCTCGAGCACGACGAGTACGTCGGCAACTATTACGGTACGCCGCTGGCGCCGCTGGAGGACATGCTTTCCCGCGGTACGGATGTCGTTATGGACGTCACGGTTCCCGGGTCCCTCGCCGTCATGGACCGCATGCGTGACGCGGTCAGCATCTTCCTGCTTCCCCCCTCATTCTCCGAGCTGCGCCGCCGTCTCGAAAAACGCGGTACGGAACGTCCGGAGGAGATGGAACGCCGCCTCGAGAAGGCGCGATATGAACTCGGGAAGGCATCGCTCTTCGACTATGTCGTCACCAACGACAACGTCGACCGGGCTGCGCAGCTCATCCTGTCCATCGCGGAAGCCGAACGGTGCCGCTACACGCGTGTAGCGGGCATCGAAGACGCCATCATCGAAAAATAACCGCCGCCGGCATCGGAGATGATCCGATGCCTACGCCTACTATCACAGGAGGTACCCTCATGCTGGTCAAACCCCAAATCGAAAGCCTGCTTCCCCACGTGGAGAACCGCTACTCCCTTGCGATCCTGATCGCGAAGCGCGCCCGGCAGCTTGTGGACGGCGCGCAGCCGCTGAGCGAGACCGACTCGCCGAACAACGTGTCCATCGCGTGCCAGGAGCTTGAAGAAGACAAGATCGAATGCGTTCGGGGAGTCAGCGATTTCTATATCCCCATCCGTCCCGAGATCGAGGCCGCTCGTCTCGAGAAGCAGCGTGCCGCGGAGAACGCGGCTGCGGTGGAGAACATCAAGGAAATGTTCAGCCGGCTGGACGAGCCGGACGGCGAACGCGACGACGCCGCTTCCATCCTGAGGCAGATCGAGGCGATCGGCGAACCCGCTGCCGACGAGACCCCGACCATGGCGGACCTCCTTGTATCCGATGATCCGGCCGACAACATCGACGTCGTCGAGGAGAAAGAAGACTGATGGAAAAGACCATGGACAAAATCGTCGCGCTGGCCAAGAACCGCGGGTTTGTCTACCCCGGTTCCGAGATCTATGGCGGTCTTGCCAACGCATGGGATTACGGTCCGCTCGGCGTCCAGCTCAAGAACAACGTCAAGGCCGCCTGGTGGAAAAAATTCGTTCAGGAAAACCAATACAATGTCGGCGTCGACTGCGCGATCCTCATGAATCCGCAGGTCTGGGTCGCCTCCGGCCATGTCGGCGGTTTTTCCGATCCGATGATCGACTGTCGCAAGTGCAAGTCCCGCCATCGCGCGGACAAGCTGATCGAGGACTGGAACCGGGCCAACGGCGGAACCGAGACCGGCGACGGCTGGGACGAAGGGCGCCTGATGGCGTATATCAATGAGAACAGCATTCCCTGTCCCGACTGCGGCGAGAGGGATTTCACCGGCGTCCGCAAGTTCAACCTGATGTTCAAGACCTACCAGGGCGTCACCGAGGACAGCAAAGCCGAGCTGTATCTGCGCCCTGAGACAGCCCAGGGCATGTTCGTCAATTTCCGCAACGTCCAGCGGACCACCCGGCGCAAGATCCCGTTCGGCATCTGCCAGATCGGCAAGAGCTTCCGCAACGAGATCACGCCCGGCAATTTCACCTTCCGTACCCGGGAGTTCGAGCAGATGGAGATGGACTTCTTCTGCGAGCCGGGCACCGATCTCGAATGGTTCTCCTATTGGCGCACATTCTGCAAGAGCTGGCTCCTCTCGCTCGGCATCAAGGAGAGCGAGCTTCGCCTCCGCGACCACTCGCCGGAAGAGCTTTCATTCTATTCCAAGGCGACGACGGACTTCGAGTTCCTTTTCCCGTTCGGCTGGGGTGAGCTCTGGGGGATCGCGGACCGGACGGACTATGACCTGAAACGGCATATGGAGTCTTCGAAAGAGGACCTGATGTATTTCGACCCGTCGACCAATGAAAAATATGTCCCGTACGTCGTCGAGCCCGCACTGGGCGCGGATCGCATGGCGCTCGCCTTTTTGTGCGGCGCGTACGACGAGGAAGAGCTGGATGGCGGCGACGTTCGCACGGTCCTCCGATTCCATCCGGCCATCGCCCCCATCAAGATCGCCGTGCTTCCGCTGTCCGCCAAACTGGCCGACGCCGCGTCCGAGGTCTACGGAATGCTGTCCAGGAACTGGATGTGTGAATTCGACGACCGCCAGTCCATCGGAAAACGCTACCGCCGGCAGGATGAAATCGGCACGCCGTATTGCGTGACATTCGATTTCGACTCCCTGCAGGACGGCTGTGTCACCGTACGGGAACGGGACAGCATGACCCAGGTGCGCCTGCCGATCGACGGCCTGGCGGCTCACTTCTCCGACAAGTTCGATTTCTGACCCGTTTGACACGCATCACAACCTGCAGTGACAGGATCGGCTCATAGCCAAAGGAGGAAAAACATGTCCAAATTCGTTTATCTCTTTTCCGAGGGCAACGCATCGATGAAGAACCTGCTCGGAGGCAAAGGCGCGAACCTCGCCGAAATGACCGGGCTCGGGTTGCCCGTCCCGCGCGGATTCACCATCACCACCGAAGCCTGCACAAAATATTACGACGACAAAGGCGTGATTTCCGACGAGATCCAGGCGGAGATCTTCAAGACGCTTGCCATGGTTGAGGAGCTGATCGGAAAGAAGTTCGGCGACCCGACGGATCCCTATCTGGTTTCCGTCCGTTCCGGCGCCCGCGCCTCCATGCCCGGCATGATGGACACGATCCTCAACCTCGGGCTCAATGATACCGTTGTCGAGGGACTGGCCAAGCTGACCGGCAACCCCCGTTTCGCCTATGACAGCTATCGCCGTTTCATCGCGATGTTCGGCGACGTCGTCATGGACATCCCCAAAAACAAATTCGAGCACCAGCTCGATGCCGTCAAGACCGAGACGGGCTGCAAAGTCGACACCGATTTGAGCGCCGATGCCATGAAGGAAGTCGTCAGCCGTTTCAAAAAGGTCTATGAGCAGGAAAAGGGCGAGCCGTTCCCGCAGGATCCCCGGAAGCAGCTGATCGAAGCCATCGAGGCGGTGTTCCGTTCGTGTAACAAAGAGCGTGCCATCATCTAACGCAGCCAGAACGACATCCCCTACAGCTGGGGCACCGCCGTCAAAGTCCAGGAAATGGTGTACGGCAACATGGGCGACACATCCGGCACCGG
>CAZNGQ010000132.1:0-7427 GCA_964572095.1 uncultured Oscillospiraceae bacterium | reverse complement strand
GGCTTTTTTGATGGAATGGTCGTCCGCCCCGCGACCCGGGAGGATCGTATGATTGATCTTGCGCTCAACCAACTCGACAAATCGTTCGGGGCCAGCCCCGTTTTCAAGCACATCACATTCGAGGTCATGACCGGGGACCGGATCGGCCTGATCGGCCCCAACGGCTGCGGCAAGACCACCCTGCTGCGGATCATCACGGGCCAGGAGACCGTCGACGCCGGCAGCGTCATGATCCGCAAGGACGCCCGGATCCGGTGCCTGGAGCAGTCGCCGTCGTTTCCGGGCGACTGGACGGCCGACGCCATCTGCAGAGAGGCGTTCGCCGACATCGACCGGATGCGCCGCCAGCTCGCCGTGCTCGAGCGCGACATGGCGGCCCAGTCCGGGGAGGCGCTTGAGGACACGATGCGGCGGTACGGCAACCTGACGGAGCGGTTCGAGGCCGCGGGCGGTTACGAGACCGAGACCCGGATCGAAAAGATCATAAAGGGTCTGGGCATCAGCCCGGGTATGCGTATGACGCCATTCGCCGATCTGTCCGGCGGGGAAAAATCGCGCGTCGCCTTTGCGCGCCTGCTGCTGGAGGAGCCGGACATCCTGCTGCTCGACGAACCGACGAACCACCTCGACATCGCGTCGATCGAGTGGCTTGAATCCTTTCTGGCCTCGTATCGGGGTTCGGTCGTCGCGGTGTCGCATGACCGGCATTTCCTGGACCACACCGTCAACCGGATCATCGAGCTGCAGCCGGAGCACGCTGAAACGTACATCGGAAACTACAGCGCCTATCTGGTGGAAAAGGACGCGCGGTTCCAACTGGCGATGCACGCCTATGTGAATCAGCAAAAGAAGATCGAACGCATGGAACAGCAGATCGAGCGATACCGGATCTGGGGCGCCATGCGGGACAGCGAAACGATGCAGCGCGCGGCCAAGGTGCTCGAGCGGAAACTGGATCGAGTCGAGCGCATCGACCGGCCGGCGGCGGAGCGGCGAAAAATGCGGCTGACGGTCCGGGACGACCGGCGCTCCGGCAAGGAAGTCCTGCACGTGGAGGGCCTGCGGCAGTCGTTCGACGGGCTGCGCGTGCTCGACGGGGTCGGCTTCGACCTGTACCATCGGGACCGCGCCTGCCTGCTGGGTCCGAACGGATCCGGCAAGACGA
This sequence comes from uncultured Oscillospiraceae bacterium, assembly GCA_964572095.1. GTDB lineage: Bacteria > Bacillota > Clostridia > Saccharofermentanales > UBA5734 > JAAYKS01. Next base: position 6,262 of record CAZNGQ010000132.1, on the reverse strand, counting down.
CGCTGCTGCGGATCGTCCTGGGCGAGCGGGAGCCGGATGCCGGAACCGTCCGGCTCGGCGCCGGTGTCCGGATCGGGTACCTGCCGCAGACAGTCGTGTTCGACAACGAGGAGCAGACCCTGCTGGACTACTTCTGCCGGGAACACGGCGTCTCGTTCGCGCAGGCCCGGGCGGCGTTGGCGCAGGCCCTGTTCTGCCGGGACGACGTGTTCAAGTCGATCCGCCAATTGTCCGGGGGTGAGAAAAGCCGGCTGCGGTTGTGTTCGCTCAGCCAGGACCAGGTCAACTTCCTCGTTCTGGACGAACCGACCAACCACCTCGACATCGATTCGCGCGAGGTGCTGGAGGCCATGCTCCTGAACTTCCGCGGCACCCTGCTGTTCGTGTCCCACGACCGGTATTTTGCCGAGCGGGTCGCGGACCGCGTCCTCGTACTCGAAGACGGGGCGCTGGACGACTGGGATCTGGACTATGCCGCGTACCGGGAGATGTCGGGCGCGATCGCGTGAAAGCGTAAAGTCGGCAAATGGATGGCCGGCCTGATGTCGTAAGACAGCGCCTGTTCAGCCGGGCAGGTCCCACAGGCACTCGCCCAGCTTCATCCTCGTAAACCGCGCGGTGAAACTGGATTCGGAAGGACTGCAGGCGTAGATCCCGAAAGCGATCTCGCCGGCGCCCTCCCACAAATGGAAAATCCGCAGCTGCTCGAACCGGATTCCATCCCGGGAGGTCTCGATCCGGAAGTCGCTTTCCCTGCGGCTCAAGCGATAATGGATTTCCTTGATCGTCGACGGGACATCCACTGACGCCCAGTCCGAATACCCGTGGTTGGTGACGACGCTCCCGAGTCGCGACAGCCACTCGTTCTCGTACTCGACCGAGGCCTTCATCCAGTTGTCACTGTCCAGATATGCGGCAACGCCGCACTGGTCGAAGGAACCGCTCGTGTCGAACGCGGCTTTCACGGAGAATGTGAAATACTTCTCCGCGGTCCGCAGCTGGAAGACCGGCGCGTTGTCCGCCTGGAATCCGTAATAGGTGCGCTGCCACAGATCGGTCTCCGGCTCGGTCACGATCGTGACGCCGTCATCCCGGACCTCGTATTGTTTGGGCGGCCGGGTCCATTCCCAGTCGCGTATGTTCCACTTGTCCATGTCTATCCCCCGCATTCGGTTTTATTTCCCCGATTATATCCCATTCCGCCCAGCACGACGATGCCGGCCAGAATAGCCAGACCGCCGATCCATTGCACCGGAGCGGGTCTTTCACCCAGAAGAACCACCGACAGAATCATGGCGGTCAACGGGATCAGTCCGGAATACACCGCTGCGGTCGTGGCGCTGCAGCGTGTGATCCCTTCGTACCAGCAATAGAATGCCAGCGCTGTGATCACCAGGCCGTACCAGGCCAGCGCGGCCCATCCCGGCAGGTCCAGTGCCCGCAAGGATGCCAGCGGCCGTTCGGTCAATGCCGGGCCCAGGCAGAGCAGAAACGCCGCGAAGGCCACCAGCAGGGTCTGGATCATCGGCGGGATAGCAACCCCCGACGCGTTGCACTGGGCGGTCTTGTGTCTGCGGGAAAGCACATGGTAGCACGACTCGCACGCTACGGCACACAGGACCAACAGGTTCCCGGCGACATGGCCGTCCGGCAGCGCCCGGTCCATGACAGCCATCCCCTGCAGCAGCAGGATCCCGGCGACCGTGAAACCGATGCCCAGGATCCCTTTGCCTGCTGGAGCCTCCCGCAGGAAAAGCCAGGCCATCAACGCGGTGATCGCAGGCGTAGCACCGGTCAGGATCCCCGCCTCCCCGGCGCTGGTGAGGTTCAAACCGAGCAACAGGAACAGCCGGAACCCGAAGATGCCGAAACCGGCCTGCAGCAGGATCCTTTTCCAGTCGTTCCATCGCATGGTTTTCACGATCGCGGTGATACGGGCTGCAAAGACAGGGATTAGACAGGCGAGCAGGAGTCCGAGGCTGACCGCAGTGATGGTGAAGGTTCCCAGATCGCCCGACACAATCCGTGCCGTGATCACTGAAGTGCCGGCCAGGATAAAGGCGAATGACAGGTAGATTTTGCCGGTGAGTTGTTCCATCAGGCGCTGTTTCCCTTCTGTTGTCCGGATGTTTGGAATTCCTTATAATCATGGCAACCGTACTGGATTTGTGACAGATCCAGTTCCGCCCATCATGGAGAGAACCAGTTGGAGGGAACGATGTGGGAGATACCGCTGGACCGCGAGAGTGAAATCGGATTGTCCCGGCAGATCTTCCGCGTTCTGAGCGGTCGGATCCTGTCGGGACAACTCGCCCAGGGAGAGTCCCTGCCGTCGACGAGAGGGCTGGCAAGGGATCTGGACGTGTCCCGGAACACGGTCAACGAGGCATATGCGATGCTGACCGCTGAAGGATTCATCGACTCCCGCCAGGGGGCGCCGACGCGGGTGTCCGCCGGCCTCTCCCTCGCCTCCGGCCACGTGCCCGAGACGTCGGCACACCGCGGTCCGGACTCCGCCGCGCAGGGATCGGTCATCCGATACGACTTCCGGACCGGCCGCCCGGACCTGGCGCGGTTCCCCTGGCCGGCGTGGAGCCGGATCGTCGCCGCCGTTGCCGGCCGACTGCCTGCGGATCAGCTGGGATATGGCGGTCTGGAGGGGTATGCACCCCTTCGGGCGGAGATCTCGGGCTGGCTCTTACGTAGCCGGGGAATCGAAGCGGATCCCGCAGATGTCTTTATCACGGCAGGCGCGACACAGGCGCTCCATCTGCTGGCGGACATCCTGCATCGGGACGGGTTGTCTTTCTCGCTGGAGAACCCCTCCCATCCAGGCGTCCAGACGATCCTGATGAAAGGGTTCCCGGTCCGCTGGGTGCCGGTGGACGCTTTCGGGATCCAAACGGACCTCCTGACCGGCACGGACACCGCGGCGGTGTTCGTCACCCCCTCCCATCAGTATCCGCTGGGCGGGATCCTGCCGGCCGGCCGGCGCGCCGCGCTGATCCGGCTGGCGCGCACCCATGGCTTCTACCTTGTCGAGGACGACTATGACAGCGAATTCCGGTATTCCGGAGCGCCGGTGTCCCCGTTGTACACCATGGATCCGTCCCGAGTCGTGTATGTCGGAACGTTCAGCAAGACGGCATATCCTGCGCTGCGCCTGGGCTTTGTCATCCTTCCTGAAGCGCTTCAGGCGGAATGGAGGCGCCGGCGAAGGCTCCTGGATGTCCAGAATCCCATCCTGGAACAGGCCGCCCTGGCGGAGTTCCTCCGTTCACGGAAGATGGACCGGCATGTACGCAGAATGAGACGGGTTTACGGGGATAAGCGGCAATTGCTGCTGGATGCGCTGGAAAGCGCGTTCGGCGGGGCTGTCCATACATGGGGGGATGCATCCGGACTGCACCTGGTGCTCCAGTTCCCCGGCAGGGACTTCGGCGGATCGTTCGCGCGGGATGCCGCGGCCGCGGGGATCCGGATCCTGCCGCTCAAAACCTATTGTCCCGGCGAGAACCGGCACGACGACATGCTGCTGCTGGGATACGGGCACCTGGAGCCTGCAGCCATCGCCGGAGCGATTGCGGTACTAGCGTGCTTTTTGAAAGAATGGAAAGGGGATAATCATGGACTACAACAAGATGGTTGACCGGAAAGCCGTGGAGAACAACTACGCCGACAGCGGCAACCTCGCGACACGGATCTCGCTGCATGCCAAGTACAGCACCAATCCCTACGGATGGAGCGAATGGGTCTGGGACCGGTATCGCCTGGCCCCGGGCTGCCGCATCCTGGAACTGGGGTGCGGCAACGCGGGTTTCTGGGAAGGCCGTGTCTCCAGGCTCCCGGCGGGAGCGTCCCTCGTCCTGACCGATTTGTCCGCCGGCATGGTCGCGGAAGGGACGCGCCGCTACTCCGGCGATGACCGGGTCCAGGTCCGACAGGCCGACATCACCGACATCCCATTTGCCGACGGCTCGTTCGACATCGTCATCGCAAACCACATGCTGTACCATGTGGACGACCTGGACAAGGCGATCCGGGAGGTCCACCGCGTCCTCGTGCCCGGCGGCACGTTCTACTGCACCACCAACGGGGAAAATGGGATCATGGGCTATCTGGACGCTACAGCTGCAGAGATCACCGGTCGTCCCGCCGGACACCGGCTGATGAACTTTTCGTTGCAGAACGGCCGGGAGATCCTCGTGCGGTGCTTTCCCGAAGTGACGAAAATGGAGTATGAGGACAGTCTGCTCATCCCGGAGATCGACGACTGGCTCGACTACCTGTTTTCCGCGTTGTCGATGACCGGTTTGGAAGGCGCGGACCGGTCGGTGTGGTATGCGTATTACATTGGAAAGAAGGATTCCGACGGCCTGCTGCATGTGCCGAAGGAAACCGGGATGTTCATCTCGACGAAGTGAGGACAAGCCGCATGGATAACGCTCTCCGCACCATTCAGGGAATCGCATTCGATATGGACGGGCTGATGTTCGACACGGAGCGGCTGGCGATGACCGGCTGGCTGGACGCCGGTCGCCGGATGGGACTCGGCATCACACCGGAGCTGGTGCTGCGGACGATGGGGGTCGACGCAGCGGGAACACAGGACATCCTGATCGACCGGTTGGGACCGGATATGGATTATCCGCTTTTTCGGAAGTTGCGTGTCCAATATGCCGACGACTACATCCGACAAAACGGAATGCCGGTCAAAGAAGGCCTGGTCGAACTGCTGGAGTATTTGAAAGCCCACGATTACCGGATCACGATGGCCACGTCGACCGCGACGGTTCAGGCCCGCGAAAACCTGGAAACCGCGCATCTGTCGGCCTTTTTCACTGATATCGCCTGCGGTGACAGCGTCGCGCGCGGGAAACCCGCGCCGGACATCTACCTCAAGGCCGCCGCGCTCATGGGCCTCCCGCCCGGGAACTGCCTGGCGCTCGAGGACTCGCCGACTGGGATCCTGTCGGCCTGGCGCGCCGGCATGAAACCGGTCATGATTCCTGACCTGATGGAGCCGGACGACGAAACCGTCGGCCGGTTGTTCGCCAGGCTGGCGTCGCTTCGAGAAGTCATCCCGCTGCTTGAACACCATAACCGGTGCGTTCTTCATTAAAAGTTTACATTGATTCTGTTCTGCGATTGCAAGGATCCGCCAAACCGGAACGTATTAGCTATGAGAGAGGTGGAAAATGTCGATCGACTCTGGACCATCCTGGAGTACGGATGCCGCCCTGACAAAATACGCAGACATGGTCCGCAGGATCTGTTTCCTGCACTTGAGCCATCGTGAAGACGTGGAGGATGTCTTTCAGGATACGTTCATCAGTCATCTGCAGAGAAAGGCGCCATTCGAAAGCGAAGAACATGAGAAGGCCTGGCTGATCCAGGTCGCGATCCACCGCTGCAGTGACTTGACCAGGGGATTCTGGCGCAGGCGGATCGTCAAGCTTGACGAGAACATCGCCGCGGCCGTGCCGGAGGAGAGCCACGATCTTCTGAAGACCGTCCTTCGCCTCCCTCCCAATGAACGAAACGCGATCTTTCTTTTCTACTATGAAGGATATGCCGTCACCGATATCGCGCGCGTCCTGGGGAAAAACGTCAACACGGTCTACTCTTTCCTGCACCGGGCACGAGCCCGGATGCGTAAACAACTTGGAGGGCTTGAAGATGAAAACGAACATGAAAAAAGCATTTGACCCGATCCGGTCCGATCCGGAATTGAACGATCGGACCCGCAACGCAGTCGCGTCGGCTGCGGTCCGCCAGGGAAAGCCCGCCAGCCGCAGGCGCCTGTCGCGCGGATTGTCGGTCGCGGTGGCGTTCGTGATGCTGGTCGCCTTGTTCTCGGTCACCTTTGTCGTGATGAACAAAACCTCGGTCGCAGCGATCAGTGTCGACATCAATCCCAGCATCGAGCTGGAAGTCAACGCGTTCAAGCGCGTAGTCTCGGTCCAATCCTACAATGATGCGGGCGCAGGGATCCTGGCCGGGCTGGACCTGGTCGGCAAACCGGCACGTCAGGCGATCCATTCCATCGTCTCCGCAGCAGCCGCAGCCGGGTATGTGGAAGCGGACGGATCATCGATCATCGCCATCACCACTTCGGCCGACCTGGTAAAGTTGAAGACGCAGCTGGAAGAAATGACCGCGGAAGCTGCGCAGGAGGCACTGGATGAGACGGGCGAGGAAGCGGTGGTCTATCAGGACGACACCGGGCTGGACCGCGTCGAAGCGGCGCGCGAATGGGGCA
>CAZNGQ010000131.1:0-7432 GCA_964572095.1 uncultured Oscillospiraceae bacterium | reverse complement strand
CCTGATGCACGGGAAAGCGGACCGGATCGCCATCGATTCCGGCAGCCCTCTCTTTGAAGGGCTTCCGGCGGAAATCGACGCCGGACGGTACCACTCGCTTGCCGCGGATCCCGCCACATTGCCGGAGTGCCTTCGGGTAACGGCGCGCGCGTCCGACCGGTCGGTGATGGCGGTGGAGCATACGACGCATCCGACCTTCGGCCTGCAGTTTCACCCGGAATCCATCCTGACCGGGATGGGAGGCGCCATCCTGCGGAATTTCCTCCGATCGCTCCTGCAGGCGGAGCAGTAAAAACACGCGCCGGATCCGCCGCATCCGGCTGGGGAACACCTCCCGCTGTGTGGTAGAATATTCGTGCATACGCGACCTGCCCCGTTCACGACGCGCGCCGCCAGGGGAATGCTGTCGCAACGAATAGAAAGGAACAGGATATGGAAGCGGACAACAAGACAATCCAATGCATCGCCAATCGCATCCGCGCGGAAGTCGTGCGCATGGTTGGCCCTGCGACCCCCGGGCACTTCGGCGGCTCCTTCTCGCTCGCGGAAATCGTCGCGACCCTGTACTTCCGGGTCATGAACGTCGACCCGAAGAACCCGGCCTGGCCGGATCGTGACCGGCTCATTCTCAGCAAGGGGCACGCCGGCATCGTGCAGTACGCCGCCATGGCGGTCGCGGGTTACTTTCCCGTCGAGGAACTGTACTCGTTGAAAAAGCTCGGCAGCCGCCTGCAGGGACACCCCGATCTCACCAAGCTCCCGGGCATCGAGGCGAACACCGGTTCTCTCGGCCAGGGACTCTCCATGTCGTGCGGGCTTGCCGCCGGCATCCGGCTCGACAAGCGCCCCTCGCGCGTCTATTGCATCGTCGGTGACGGCGAGCTCGCCGAGGGCCAGATCTGGGAGGCCGCCATGGCCGCCCGCGTTCACAAGCTCGACAACCTGACCGCCATCCTGGATTACAACACCGTCCAGGCGATGGGCACGGTCAAGGACCGTTTCGACACCACCCCGTATCGTGAAAAGTGGGAAGCGTTCGGCTGGAACGTCATCGAGGCCGACGGGCACGACGTGCAGTCGGTCACCGACGCGCTGGCCGCGGCCGCCAAGGTCAAGGGACAGCCGTCCATCGTCATCGCACACACGATCAAGGGCAAGGGCCTGGACTATGCGGAAGGCAACGCGGCTTATCACAACGGCACCCTCACCGAGGATCAGTGCCGCCTGGCCGTCGACCTCTTCCTGTCCAGAAGCAAGTGAGGAGGAAACGACATGGCAATGCAAAACCAGCGTAAAGTATATGGCGAGACGATGGTCCGCCTGGGCGCGACCCGACAGGATCTCGTGATGTGCGAGGCCGACCTCGGAAAATCCACGATGAGCGCCCTCTTTGAAGCCGCGTATCCCGACCGCCACTTCGAGATGGGCATCGCGGAAGCCGATATGATCTCCTTTGCGGCCGGGCTCGCCCTGGCCGGCAAGCAGCCGTTCGCCAACACGTTCGCCGTGTTCGCCAGCGGCCGTCCGTACGACCAGATCCGTACCAGCGTCTGCACTGCGAAGCTCAACGTCCGCGTCGTCGGTTCCAGCTCCGGGCTTTCCGACTTTGGCGACGGCGCCACTCACCAGTCGATCGACGATGTCGCCATCATGCGCGTGCTGCCCAACATGACGGTCCTGTGCCCCGCGGACGGCATCGAGATGGCCCGGATGATCGAGACCGTCGTCGACTTCACCGGCCCGGTCTACATCCGTTCCTGCCGCAATGACGTCCCCGACGTCCTTCCAGAGGATTACCAATTCGAGATCGGCAAACAGTTTGTCGTGCGCGAAGGCACCGACATCACCGTGTTCGCCATGGGCAAGATGGTTTCGACCGCGCTTGCCGCGGCGGAGACACTCGCTGGCGAAGGGATTTCCCTGCGTGTCGTCAACATCAGCACGATCAAGCCGTTTGACAACGCCCGCGCGATCGAGCTCGTCATGGGCATGAAGGGCGTCATCACGGCGGAAGAGCACTCGATCATCGGCGGACTGGCGTCCACGGTGGCGTACGCGCTCCGCGGCATCGGCATCCCCAACGAATCCATCGCGGTCGGCGACCAGTTCGGCCAGTCCGCGCACAGCTACGAGGACCTGCTCCGGTACTACGGCCTGACGGCGGAAGACATCGCCGGCAAGGCCCGCGCGATCATGGCGAAAGCCTGAGCGTCGGATTGGACACATACGGAAAGGACGTGATTTCACCATGATCGGAACCATGAAAGCCCTGGTCAAATACGGACCGAACGCCGGCGAGACCGCCATCCAGGACAGGCCCATCCCGCAGATCGGACCCGACGACGTGCTGGTCAAGGTCGCCTATATCGGCATATGCGGAACCGATCCCCATATGCACATGAACCTGACCACACTCAATGTGGCCGTCCCGATGATCTTCGGCCATGAATTCGCCGGGACGATCGTCGAGGCGGGCGACCATGTCAAGGGCTGGGAACTGGGCGCCCGGGTCACCTGCGAGACCCACGCCGACTATTGCGGCGTCTGCGAAATGTGCCGCACCAACCGCTACCATCTCTGCCGCGACCGCAAGGGTTACGGCTTCCAGATCGACGGCGCGTTCGCCTCTTACGTCAAGGTCCCGTCCCGCATCCTCCACCGGGTGCCGGACAATGTCTCCCTGCGCGAGGCCAGCCTGACCGAGCCGTTGTGCGTCGGGTACAAGTCGATGGTCAACAACAGCACGATCCATCCCGGCGACACCGTGGTCGTCATCGGTCCCGGCCCGATCGGCATGGTCTGCATCAAGATGGCGCAGATCTGCGGTGCCAGCGAAATCATCGCGGTCGGCGCGAACGGGGACGAAAAGCGGCTGCAGATGGCCTTGACCTATGGCGCCACCTCTGCGATCAACAGCCAGGAGCCCGGCGCGATCGAACGGATCATGGCCCTGACAGACGGCTACGGTGCCGACGTGGTAGCCGACACCGCCGGCGTCTCCCCGACGCTCAAGCTTTCCCTGCAGGTGGTCCGCCCCTTCGGACAGATCACCAAGATCGGCTGGGGACCCAAACCGGTGGATTTCTCGATCGATCAGCTGCTCCAGAAATCCGCGACGCTCCAGGGACATTTCAGCCATACCTGGGATGTCTGGGAAAAGTGCCTGGTGCTGATGAAAAAGGGACAGGTCGACCTCAAGCCCCTCATCACGCACGAACTCCCGCTCGACCAGTGGGAGCATGGCTTTGAGCTTATCGAAAACCGCGAGGCGATGAAGGTCGTGCTGACGCCGATCGACTGACCCGGAACCATCGGCTGTACAGCCCGCAATCACAAGATAAAAGGGCGGATCCTTCGCGTTGAAGGTCCGCCCTTTTCATGCGTTGTCGGCAGCGCTTTCACCCCTCGGCGAATCCGGCCTCCATCAAGGAGATCAGCGCCAGCAGCCCGCCCCAGTGGTAAAAGCTGTCACTGCTGGTGACATCGCAGCCCTCGCCGGTGTCTCCGTTGTAGTTTTCATGAATGTGCCCGTATTCCCGCCACTCCTTGAGCAGCAGGGCGGCGGACTTCTCCGCCATCATCTTGCGGGCTTCGGGCAGGTCGTACCGGCGAAGGCCCAGGTAGACCAGGAAATTCATCGGTGCCCAGATGCGGCCGCGCCAGTAGTCGTTGTCCGGGTAGGCAGGGTCGTCGCGCATGATCGACGGCATGATGAACTCCCCGTAGAACTTGGCCGGGTTGAAAAAGTTCCGCTCCATCATGGCGGCCGCCTGTTCCTGCGTGGCGGTTCCCGATAGCAGCGGGTAGAAATTGGTCGGGGAGAGCCGGTACGACATCTCGCCGGTGTCCGTCCGGCGATTTAGGAACAACCCGGCCTCCTCGTTCCACAGACCCGTCAGCGCGTGTTCGAAACGCGCGGCCCTGTCCAACAGTTCCGCCTGCTCGGGTTCGCGCCCGATCCGGCCGGCCAGATCGGCGAGCGCCTTGCAGTCCGCCACATACATGGCGGTCAAACCGGCGTCTTCAAGAAGGAGGACGCGTCGTTGCTCATCGAAGGGGACGCCGTCGTACATGGGCGAGTTGTCCAGACCGGACTCCCACATGGCGCCCTGTAGGTCGGAATAGTTCGAACTCGTCGCCCAGTGGCCGGTGGTCGAGGTCTGTTTCGGCTCGACACCCCAGGCGAGAAGCCCCTCCGTTACCTGACGGGCATCCGGCCACCAGCGGTTCCAGGTCATCAGGTCGTCAAAGACTTCGCGTACGACCCACTCGTAGTCCGGCCCGTATTTTTTCAAGATCGCGAGTATGGCCATGGACCCTACCGGCGGCTGGCTGCGGTCATCGGAACTATTGTTTTCGTCCGCCGCGAAATTCGGGATGAACCCATATCGGGTACGTTCGTGGGTGATCTCCACGGCGTTGGCGATCGCAAGGTCGGGATTGTCCACCGAAGCCATCCACCCCGCAAAATACGTATCCCAGTCGAACAGGACGTATCCGCCCCAGTTCATGTTCCATTTCCGGCTGACCGGCGTGCAGACCCGCCCTTTTTTCGGCTCGTAGATGGTGTCCCAGCCAAGAATGGTCTGCATGGCGTGATACAGCTCCGACAAAGCACCGAAGCGTTTGCTCGACGCCATATGCCTGGCATGGGCTTCCCCGATGACTGCGCGGGCTTCCGCTATCGTTCTGGAGCGACCGGTCGAAATGCAGACCGGCTCGGACAGCACACACGCGAAATGCGGGTTGTCCGTAGGATAGTTGTGCTCTTCACGCAGCTGGCCTGTACAGTAGATACGGATCTTGCGGTCCGGCAGCGATGCCAGGATATGGTCCCCGTCGTTCGTCGTCCATCCGGGTCGGTTGTACAGGATCCCGGCCTCGGCGACCAGCGTCGCGGGATAGGAGGTCATCTCGACCGGTTCGACGAGCAGGACCAGATCGTCACCGTCATGCGCCGACCGGACATCGAGCACGATGCCCTGCCATGTCAGCCGGAGCTGGGTATAGGACCCGTCGTAGGCGTGCGGACCGGGCACGACCTGTGCCTGGTTCCGGGCAGCGGCAGGATCCTGGAGGCGGCGCAGGACAAAGGCTTCCTTGAGAAAGGAACTCGACGCGTAGTTCTTGATGCCAAGCCGGATGCACAGCGCCTCCGGCAGGAGGACATGGCTGAGGACGCTGCGTGTGTCCCAGGTATTCCAACCGCGGGCAAGCCGGCTCTGGACTTCACGGTATTCGTTCATGCAATCCCTCTTTCTGCCGGGGCATGGTTAACCGCGGGACCGGCATGAATAAAAGGATACCCTCCGAACTTCGAAAGTTCAACGGAGCCCCGGTGGAATGGGATGGTCCAGAATCACGGCGCCATCCGGATCCGCGGTTTTTCCGCCGTGCCCGTTCCGGCTGTCCTCCCCGACCGCGGCGCTCTCCGCCTGGGCCAGTTGGGCCGCCTGGACGACACGCGGCAGGAGAATGCTCATGCGGGTGCCGAATCCCTGCCGGGAAAGCACATCGATCCGGCCGTTGTGCCGTTCGACGATCCATTTTGCGATGGACAGTCCGAGTCCGGTTCCGCCGGTTTTCCGGGCGCGTGACTCGTCTGCGCGGTAGAAACGGTCAAAAATGAAAGGCACATCGGCGGCGGGGATGCCGATCCCGGAATCCTGGACGGAGACGCGGACGAGACCGCCCGGATCCGCGGAGCAGGCGATGACGATCTCGTTCCCGGGCGGGGTGTATTTGATGCTGTTGTCGATCAGGATCCGGAGCGCCTGCTTCAGGAGCTGGGCATCGGCGACGACGGCCAGATGGTCCTCGCGGGCGACACGGAAGACATGGTTCTTGTCGATCATCATGGTTTCCCTGGCGAGCTGGCGGACCAGGCGGTCGACGAACAGCGGCTCCATATGAAGGGTCAGGGTATTGTTGTCGCCCCTTGCCAGGAACAGCAGTTTCTCGACCAGCTCTTTCATGCTCTCCGATTCGGTTTTCAAGGCACCGATGGATTCCTGCAGGGTCTGCGGATCGTTCTTGCCCCAGCGGTCGAGCAGGTTCGCGTATCCCTGGATGACCGCGATCGGCGTTCTCAGTTCATGTGAGGCGTCGGAAACAAAGCGGATCTGGGAGCGGTACGCGGTATGGATGCGTTCCAGCATATCGTTGATTGTCTCCGCCAGGTCCTTGAGCTCGTTCTGCGACCCGCGCAGGTTCAGCCGGGTATCCAGCCTGCTGGCGTTGATGTTGCGTGTCATGCGGGACATCTCGCCGATCGGCTTGAGGATCCGCCGGGCGGAACGCGTGCCGGCGGGAATGCTTCCGAGAAAGAGCAACAATTCAAAGAGCACCAGAAAAGCCAGTGGAATGAGGATATGGAGGACGGGTTGCCAAAGCGGAACGGTCACGGTAATGACCGTGTAAACCAGTCCGCTGGATTCCGCGAGAGGGTACTGAAGCCGGTAGGACAATCCCTGGAGCCAATCAACCGGAGAGAGGCCGGATGCGTCGTCCGGAGCAATGAAACCACGTTGGGCGGAAGTGGCGGCACGCATGCCGTCCAGTCGGAGGCGGGTGAACCAGGCGGCCGCCTCGCCGTCGTCGACCGTGGTGTCCGGCCAGGTCTTTCCATACCGGTCGATGGAAACCGAATAGCTGTTCATGTCCGCCAGCAAATCCGTCAATCGCGCCCGGACGACCGGATCCGTCTCATCCCGAATGGCGATGGCTGTCTGGCCTGACCGATTCTCTGCCTGGATGAAAACGGCCGATGTGGCGATGAGGAGCAGAAACAGGTTGATCGAGAGAAGGATCCACAGCAGCCGCCACACCGTATGAAGGTTCAGGCGCAGCACCAGCGACAGCCGGATGCGTTCGCGAAAACCCTCCTGCCTTCGCGGCTTGCGCGGCGCCTCCGTGCTGGCCGCGGCGGAATCGTCGGGTGCCCTTCTCCTGGCCATGTCAGTCTCCATCCGGACGGCTCTTGACGACGTACCCGACGCCCCGGACCGTATGGATCAGTTTGCGGCCGGCCGGCTCGTCGAGCTTGCCGCGGAGATAACGGATATACACGTCGACGATGTTCGTCTCACCCGCATAGTCGTAGCCCCATACCTTTTCCAGCAGCGTGTCGCGGGAGAGGACGATGTCCTTGTTTTCCAGCAGGCACTGCAGCAGGTCGAACTCCCGCTTGGTCAGTTCGACCCCCTGTCCCAGGAAAACGACCGTGTGCCGCTCCATATCCAGGCGGATATCCGACGCTTCCAGCACACGGGCCGGCTCGGCAGCGGCCGGTACGGCCGAACGGGATTTACGGAGGGCGCTGCGGATTCGCGCCAGCAGTTCCTCGATGGCAAACGGTTTGGTGATGTAGTCGTCCGCGCCGTTGTCCAGCCCGGACACCTTGTCCATGACGGCGTCGCGCGCCGTCAGCTTG
>CAZNGQ010000130.1:0-7563 GCA_964572095.1 uncultured Oscillospiraceae bacterium | reverse complement strand
ACGGTTGGTATCGACCATTCCCGCGGTCAAACAGTTGATGTTTCGCGATCCAAATACAATCAGGCAGGAACTCCAGAGTCTTTTTGCACGATGCGGCATCGCTTTTGAGATCGTCAGGCATTTCAAGGGAGCGCCTGTACAGGGTTTCATCCGCCGATTGGAACAAAAACAGCTTATCCTGTGCCTGACGATCCGGCAAAGCTTTGCGGACATTTTCTGGTTTACCTTGTTCCACGAGATTGCGCATATTCTGCATGGAGACATCAAGCAGCGATTTGTCGATTATTGTGATGTGGATAACGAGGCGGAACAACAAGCGGATCGGTATGCGGCAGACACGCTGCTATCTCCTGAGGCGTACAGTAGATTCATAACCGGGAACGACTTTACGCTGGGTTCCATCGAGCGTTTTGCAGAGTCCCAGGGCGTACAATCGTTTATCGTCATCGGACGGTTGAAAAAAGACAGAATTGTTGGCTACACACAGTTTTCACCGCAAATGGTTCGATATCGATGGAAGGAAGGGTGACAGACATGAACGACAATTTCCCTTATGAATTCTGGTTCATCGCGGGGTCCCAGAACCTGTACGGCCCCGAGACGCTGGCCAAGGTCGCGGAGGACAGCCAGGCGATCGTGGACGGGCTCAACGGCTCCGGCCGGCTGCCCGGTGGCGTCGTCCTGAAACCGGTGCAGAAGTCCTCCGACGAGATCCTGCGGACCGTCCTGGACGCCAACCACGACGACCGATGCGCGGGCGTCATCGTCTTCATGCACACGTTCAGCCCGTCCAAGATGTGGATCGGCGGACTCGGGCGGCTCGACAAACCCTATTGCCACCTGCATACCCAGTTCAACCGGCAGATCCCCGATCTCGGCATCGACATGGATTTCATGAACCTCAACCAGTCCGCCCACGGGGACCGGGAACACGGGTTCATCGGGGCGAGGCTCCGGCTGCCGCGCAAGATCATCGCGGGCTACTGGGCGGACGCCGGTGTCCAGGACCGTCTGGGGGACTGGATGCGCGTCGCGGCCGGCGTCATGGCCAGCCGGAACCTGCGGGTCATGCGGTTCGGCGACAACATGCGCGAAGTGGCCGTCACCGAGGGCGACAAGGTCGAGGCCCAGATCAAGCTCGGCTGGCAGGTCAATACCTGGCCGGCAGGGCAGCTGGCCCGGACGATCGATTCGGTCGACTCGGCGGAGATCGACCGGCGGGTGGGGGAATACGCCCGGCTGTACGACATCGAGACGACCGAAATGGAGAGCGTGCGCTACCAGGCCCGGATGGAAGCCGGTATGGAAAAGATGCTCACGGAAAACCGCTGCGAAGCGTTTTCCGACACGTTCGAGGACCTGTACGGGATGAAGCAGCTCCCCGGGCTGGCGACCCAGCGGCTGATGGCCAAGGGGTACGGGTTTGCCGGTGAAGGCGACTGGAAGACCGCCGCGCTGATGCGCGTCATGAAGATCATGGGCGCGGGCAAGACCGGCGGGACCTCTTTCATGGAAGACTACACCTACGACCTGACCCCGGGCAAGGAGCTCGTCCTTGGCGCGCACATGCTGGAGGTCTGCCCGAGCATCGCCGCCGGAAAACCCCGCATCGAGGTGCATCCGCTCGGCATCGGCGACCGCGAGCCCCCCGCGCGGCTGGTCTTCGAGGGCCACGCGGGCCCGGCGATCCTCGCCAGCCTTATCGACATGGGCGGGCGCCTGCGTTTGATCGTCCAGGACATCGAGGCGGTTCCGCCGATCTACCGCATGCCCAACCTGCCCGTCGCGCGCATCATGTGGCGGCCGATGCCCGACCTGGTCACTGGCTCGGAAGCCTGGATTCTGGCCGGCGGCGCGCACCATACCGTCCTGACGTTCGACGTCAGCGCGGAACAGATGCGGGACTGGGCGCGGATCATGCAGATCGAGTTCGTCCATATCGACCGCGACACCCGTCTCGAAACAATGGAGCGCGACCTGTTCCTGGCCGACCTCGCCTGGAAGCAGCGCTGACTTTTACCGCGATACAGGCGAAGGGCCGCTGCCGGATTCATCCGGAAGCGGCCCTTTGCCTTGCTGTTTTCAGGAAGTCCTACAACTCGCCGGTGTTCATCACCCGCATGGCGTTCAGGATCGCGATCAGCGCGACGCCCATGTCCGCGAACACGGCCTCCCACATCGTGGCCATTCCAAAGGCGCCGAGCAGGAGGAACACGCCCTTGACACCCATCGCGAAAAAGATGTTCTGAAACACGACGGTCCGGGTCTTGCGGGCGATCCGGATCGCGGTCGCCACCTTGGACGGCTCATCCGTCATGATGACGATGTCCGCGGCCTCGATGGCGGCGTCCGAGCCCATCCCGCCCATCGCGATGCCGATGTCCGCACGGGCCAGTACCGGCGCGTCGTTGATTCCATCCCCGACAAACACGATGTTGCCGCGCCCGGTCTTCGCGGCCTCGATGGCTTCGAACCGTTCCACCTTGTCCGCGGGCAGGAGTCCGGAATACACTTCGTCCAGTCCCAGCCGCCTGCCGATCTTGTCGCCAACGGTTTTGAGGTCACCGGTCAGCATGACGGTCCTGCCGACGCCGAGCGCCTTGAGCGCGTGGATGGCATGCGCCGCGTCCGCTTTCACCTCGTCCGAGATGACGATGCTGCCGGCAAACCGCCGGTCCACCGCGACGTAGACCACGGTGCCCAGAGAGTCGACCGGTTGGAACGGGATGTTTTCCGATTCCATCAGCCGGGCATTGCCCGCCAGGATCTCTTTCCCGCCGGCGAAAACGCAGATGCCGTGTCCAGTGATCTCTTCGCAGGTTTCGACTCCCAACGGATCGACGGGCTTGTGGTTCGCGTGCCGGATGGCGGCCGCGATGGGATGGGTGGAGTGGCTTTCCGCCAGGGCGGCGTACTCGACGAGCTGTTCCGGGGAGAAACCGGGCTCCGGATGGAGGCCGGTGACCTCGAAGACGCCTTTGGTCAGCGTGCCGGTCTTGTCGAACACGACGGTGTCGACCCGGTTCAGCGCCTCCAGGAAGTTGGCGCCCTTGACCAGGATCCCCCGCTTGGAGGCTCCGCCGATCCCGCCGAAGAACCCGAGCGGGATAGAGATCACCAGGGCGCACGGGCAGGACACGACCAGGAAGATGAGCGCCCGGTAGATCCAGTCGCCAAAGGTCGCGCCGGGCAGCAGCAGCGGGGGCAGGACGGCGATGGCGAGGGCGGAGAACACGACGACCGGCGTATAGATCCGGGCGAATTTCGTGATGAACTTCTCGGTCGGGGCCTTCCGGCTGCCGGCGTTCTGGACGAGGTCCAGGATCCGGGCGACCGTGGAGTCCTTATAGATCTTCGTGACCTCGACCGTCAGCACGCCGTTCCGGTTGATGAACCCGCTCAGCGCCTCGTCACCCGGATCCAGTGCGCGCGGCACGGATTCGCCGGTCAGCGCGGCGGTGTCGACCATCGAGCTGCCCTCGACGACGACGCCGTCCAGCGGAACGCGCTCGCCCGGCCGGACCACGATCCGGTCGCCGATTCCGACCTCCTCGGGGGACACGCGCCGGATCCGGCCGTCCTTCTGCAGGTTGGCATGGTCCGGCCGGATGTCCATCAAGGCGGTGATGGACCGGCGCGAGTGGTCCACAGCCATGTCCTGGAACAACTCCCCGACCAGGTAGAACAGCATGACCGCGACGCCTTCCGGATACTGCCCGACAAAAAAGGCGCCGATGGTCGCCACGCTCATCAGGAAGTGTTCGTTGAACACCTGTCCGTGGAGGATCCCTGTCACCGCCCGCAGCACGACGCTGCCGCCGACGATCGCATAGCTTGCCAGGAACAGAAGAAGTTCCGCGACCGGAGGCAGGCGGAGAGCCAGGCCGGCGAGAAAGATCGCGCCGCCGACCGCCAGTTTGATGAGTTCCCGCCTGCGGCCGCTGGCCTCCTCCTTGTCTTCCGCCAAACCGGAATCCGACTCGGCGTCTCCGAGCGGGCGCACTTCCACGACGACATCGGGCTCGAGCCGATGCACGATCGTCTCGACCCGCTCGACGGTCTTGTCAAAATCCACGCCTTCGTCCAGGGTGATCGTGAGCGTCTTTGTCAAAAAATTCATCTGAGCGTCGACGCCGGCGATCGCATCGACTTCGCGCTCGATTTTTTCCGAGCAGTTGGGGCAATCCAGCCCCCGCATCGTCAGTTCTCTGGTCATGGGAAACGCCTCCCCTCCGTGTTCATTTTTCCGCGATATGGATCAGGCCCTGGTCGAAGATGTGTTTCACATGCTCGTCTTCCAGGGAGTAATAGACGATTTTGCCGTCACGGCGGCTCTTGACCAGGTCCGCCTGCTTCAGGACCCGGAGTTGGTGGGAGATCGCCGACTGGGTCATGTTGAGCAGGTAGGCGATGTCGCAGACGCACATCTCAGAGGCGTCCAGCGCCCAGAGAATCCGGATCCGGGTCGAGTCCCCGAACACCTTGAACAGCTCCGCCAGGTCGTACAGTTTCTCCTCCTGCGGCATTTTCTCCTTGACCCGGTCGACGATGACCTTGTGTATGACGTCGCAGTCGCACCGGTCGATGGTTTTGATCGAGTCGCTCATGGTGTCACCTCGTTGATTTAAAGTTGAACAGTTGAACAATCATTCATATGACACCCTAAGAATACCACCGGCGGACGGGCGCTGTCAACCGGTGTACCACTCATGCAGGTGCCGTGGAATCAGATGTAATAGATGTAGTTGCCGCCGGACTCTTCGCGCCGGTAGGACTCGGCCAGGTCCGCCAGCGTGAGTCCGGCGAGCGCGGCCGCCGCCCCCTCGGACAAGGGGCTCCAGACGCTGTTCCGGAGGACGTTTTGCGCGGCGGTCGCGGCCGGCGCGTCGACCGGGTCGTCGTCGACCGCGAACAGGTCGCCCTCCAGCACCTCCAGGATCCCGCGCACCGGGAGGCGGTCGGCGGGCCGGGCCAGCACATAACCGCCCTGCGGGCCTTTCATGCCAATGACGATGCCGGCTTTTCGCAGTGTGGAAAAGATCTGCTCGAGATAGCTGACCGATATCTGCTGACGGTCCGCGATGGCGTTCAGCGTGCAGGATTCGTTCGGTTCCTGCAGCGCGAGTTCGAGCAGCGCCCGCATGCCGTATCTGCCTTTTGTCGAGACTTTCATGTCATCACCTGGTTTCCATATTAGAATGAAAGCAGATCCCTTATTCATTTCCCATATTACCGATAGGAAAAGGATGAGTCAAGACGATTGACAGGGTCACTTGAGGCGACTATACTAAAACCAACTAATCCGATAGGCTTTGTATGCAATTAAAGGAGGACGGTCCTATGTCCAAGATCGCGCGGAATCTCACAGAACTCATCGGCAACACCCCGCTGCTCGAGGTGGCACGGTTCAGCCAGGCCAGCGGGCTCGAGGGCACGATCCTCGCCAAGCTCGAATACTTCAACCCGCTCGGCAGCGTCAAGGACCGGATCGGGTACGCCATGATCAAGGACGCGGAGGATCGCGGGTTGCTGGACAAGAACAGCGTGATCATCGAGCCGACCAGCGGCAACACCGGCGTCGCGCTTGCCTTCGTCGCGGCGGCGCGGGGCTACCGGCTGATCCTCTTGATGCCCGACACGTTCAGCGTCGAGCGCAGGAACCTCCTGAAGGCGCTGGGGGCCGAGCTGGTCCTGACGCCGGGTGCCGAGGGGATGAACGGCGCGATCCGCCGCGCGAACGAGCTGGCCGCCGAGACCCCGGGCTCCTTTGTCCCGCAACAGTTCACAAATCCCGCCAACCCGGCGATCCACCGCACAACCACCGCCGAGGAGATCTGGCGCGACACCGACGGAACGGTGGACATTTTCGTGGCCGGTGTCGGCACGGGTGGCACGGTCACCGGTGTCGGCGAGGCGCTCAAGGCAAAAAAACCGGGCGTGAAGATCATCGCGGTGGAACCCGAGGATTCCCCCGTCCTGTCCGGCGGCAAGCCGGGCCCGCACAAGATCCAGGGCATCGGCGCCGGGTTTGTCCCCGGGGTTCTCAACCAGGCCATCCTGGACGAGGTCGTCCGTGTCCGGACCGAGGACGCGTTCGCGGCCTCGCGCCTGCTGTCCCGGACGGAGGGGCTGCTGGTCGGGATCTCGTCCGGCGCCGCGGCCTATGCCGCCGTCGAGATCGCCAGGCGGCCGGAGAACAAGGGCAAGGTCATCGTCGTTCTCCTGCCGGATACCGGCGAGCGCTACCTGTCCACCGCCCTGTACCAGGAGAGCTGATCGAGCATCGGCCACGCCGCCGGACCCAACATCCGGCGGCGGGCCGATCTTTTCATTTCAAAACACTACCAATTTTATAGGAATTATGCTATTTTATTCCGACAGAGACGAAAGGGGCGCGTGCGCAACATGAAGCTATCCATCAAAAGCCAGTATGCGCTCGAGTCCCTGATGGATATCGGACTGCGGCAGGCGGAGCAGGACCGCCCGGTCAGCATACGCGGCATCGCGGAGCGACGCGGGATTCCGGAGCGCTTTCTCGGCCAGATCCTCACGGCCCTGGGCAAGGCGGGGGTGCTCGTCAGTGTCCGTGGCGTCCATGGCGGGTACCGGCTGGCGCGTCCCTCGGGCGACATCTCGGTCGGCGAGGTCGTCCGCGCGCTGGAGGGACCACTTGCCCCGGTCGCGTGCGTCCGGTCCGGAACGGACGGCGGCGCTGCCTGCCTGCGGACCGACCGGTGCATGACCCGCGGGTTGTGGCAGGCCGTCGCGGACGAGATCGACACCACGCTGGACGCGATCTCGCTGGGAGAGCTGATCACCTGCTGCGGGGCGGTTCCGGAACAGGAGGGCATTGCATGAAACTGTCGACCTCCAGTCGGTACGGGCTGCGCGCATTGATCGACCTGGCCGCGAACGGGGACGGCGCTCCGGTTTCACTGGGCGCGATCGCCGAGCGGCAGCAGGTGTCCGTCGGCTATCTTGAGCACATGTTCGCGATCCTGCGGAAAGCGGGTTTTGTCGTCAGCGCGAAAGGCAGCCAGGGAGGGTACCTGCCGTCCGCTGGATTACGCGCTGCGAGCGTGGCGGAGGTTCTCGGCGTGCTCGAGGGCGACCTCGGCGTCAACGAGCCGGCTCCGGAGACCGACCGGCAGGATCGGATACGGCGATGCCTGGACAGGCACGTCTGGGACGTCGTCAACGCCCGGGTCGCACGGATCGTCACCGGGGTGACGGTGGGCGGGCTGGCCGACCGAATGCGCGGCCGCGCGCAGAATGACGATTGCGAGCCATGACTCCGTTCCGGATCGACCCCACATCCATAGGAAGCATAAAGGAGATACGCATATGCCAGACAGAACATTTGGTTTCGACACCCTCCAGCTCCATGCGGGCCAGCACCCCGACCCGACGACCGGCTCCACCGCGGTCCCCATCTACCAGACCACTTCCTATACATTCCAGAACGCGCAGCATGCCGAGGACCTGTTTGCGCTCAAGACGTCCGGCAACATCTACACCCGCATCATGAACCCGACCACCGACGTTCTTGAGCAGCGCATCGCC
>CAZNGQ010000129.1:0-7568 GCA_964572095.1 uncultured Oscillospiraceae bacterium | reverse complement strand
TACGACAACATCGCGGCGTTCGGCGGCGACCCGGCCAACATCACGGTCGGCGGCCAGTCGGGCGGAAGCCAGAAAGCCGGCGCGATGGCCACGACCCCGGCGGCGCGCGGCCGCGTCCGTCGCGCGATCCTGGAAAGCGGGCTCAAGTGGCTCCAGCGCTATCCGACCCTCGCCGAGATGGAAGAAAAGAGCCGCGGCTACCTGCGGGCGGGCGGGATCGACCCCGACGCCTCGCCGGAGACGCTCCGCGCGCTCGACGCCAAAGCCCTGCTCGTCCGGGGCGCGGACATGTTCGCGGTTCCCGGCGACATGGTCTGGGACGGGGAGTTGATCCCGTACCAGTCCGCACGCGACAATTTCCTGCACCACCTCGGCGACGTGGACATCCTCTGCGGAACGAACCTGGGCGAAGCCAGCGTCACGGGGGCGATGACATCCAAACCCCTCGCCAGCGCCGCCGAGTTTCAGACGCACTACCGCGCGCTGCTGGGGGACCTCTACGACAAGTACAGTTTTGACAGTCTGGTCCCGGTCGCCGATGAAAACGCGAACCGCACCGCCCGCGTACTGGCGTCTCGCGGGCTCGCCCCCGCCGGCCGGGTGAACTTCAGCCGCAACATCATGGTGAACCGGCAGTTCGGCCGCCTGATGGCCGCCCGCCGCCCCGCGGGCCGGGTGTTCAGCTACCTGTTCAGCCATATCCTGCCCTGCCGGCCCGAAGACCTCGGCACGGTCCGGGATCCGGAGGTCCAGATGGCCTACCACTCCAGCGAGATGTTCTACACGTTCGCCAGCCTGCGGGAGGGAAAACCGCCCGCGCGTCCCTGGGAACCGCAGGATTTCGAACTGGCGGAGACCGTCAGCTCGTACTGGGCCAACTTCATGCGCACCGGCGACCCCAACGGCCCCGGCCTGCCCGAGTGGCCCGCCAGCGACGCGGATTACGGCTACCTGGAGATCGGGGATGTGCCCCAGGGACACCGCGGACTCGACAATCCACTCGAAAATCTCATTGCTGAATACGTGGAAAAAGAGTATCAATTTTCATTGACCGAATAAACCGAGAACAGGACAGGAGAGAGAAATGGATTTGATAAAAAACGAGGACTATGTCAAACCGATCAACCGCATCATCCAGGTGGGCGAGGGCCCCATCGAGGGAGTTCCCGCCGGCGACCCGCGCTACACCGTGTTCCGCGGCGTGCCGTTCGCCCGGCCGCCGGTCGGGGCGCTGCGCTGGACCGCGGCTCAGGAGCCGAAGCGGCGGGACGCCCTCCTGCGGTGCGACCGGTTCGCGCCGGCCGCGTGGCAGCGGGAGCAGACCAAGGGCGGTTTTTACCAGAAGGAGTTCTGGAACGACGCCGTACCGATGAGCGAAGACTGCCTGTACCTCAACATCTGGACCCCCGACACCACCGGCACCGAGCGGTTGCCGATCCTGTTCTGGATCCACGGCGGCGGTTTCGAAGTCGGCTACAGTTATGAAAAAGAGTTCGACGGCGAAGCGATCTGCCGTCGCGACTGCATTCTCGTCTCCGTGGCCTACCGCGTCGGCGCGCTCGGATTCTTTGCGCATCCCGGGCTGTCCGCGCGGAATCCGGACGGGGTGTCCGGAAACTACGGGCTCACCGACTGCGTCCAGGCGCTGCGCTGGGTCCGCAAAAACGCGCCGGCATTCGGCGGCGATCCCGACCGCGTCACGATCTTCGGCCAGTCCGCGGGCGGCGGCATGGTGCAGGCCCTCGCGACCTGCCCGCCGGCCAAGGGCCTGTTTGCGCGGGCGATCGTACAGTCGGCCGGCGGTGTCAGCACGCTCGGCGACGGCGAGACCCTGGCCACGATGGAAGAGATGGGCGAGCGCGTCTGCACGGACATCGGGCTGGGCATCGACGAACTGCTGGCGATGCCCGCCAAGGAAGCCATGGAAGCGATCATGCGGGGGATCCATACCGTGCGCGGCCCGGGGCTGCAGCTGTTCCCCTGCGTCGACGGGGTGTACCAGCCCAAGGCCGCGGGCGCCGCAATTGCCGCAGGCGAGCATTTCGACATCGACTACATGACCGGGACCGTCGACGGGGACGGACGACTGTTCGGGAGCCGGCCTGTCGAGTCCATCGAGGAGTACGAAAAACAGATCGAGCGGTTCGGAGGCCCATTGGCCGGGGAGTACCGCGAGCTGTTCGGCGTGAAAAGCGCGGACGATCTGTCCCGGCTCAACGCCGAGCGTGCCCGGGTGGCGCCGCTTCTCACCCCGCGCACCTGGGCGTTCGCCGAGATTCGCGAGGACAAGAACCGCAAACCCCTGCACATCTATTACTTCAACCGGCAGATGCCGGGCGACAACGCGGGCGCGTTCCACTCGAGCGACCTGTGGTATGTGTTCGGCACGATCGACCGGAGCTGGCGCTCGATGGAGCCGGGATTCTGCCTCGGCGACTACGCGCTTTCGCGCGCCATGACCGACTACTGGACCAACTTCGCGCGCACCGGCGACCCGAACGGGCCGACTGTGCCCGCCTGGCCGGCATTCACCGGGGAGCATCCCGTGACGCTGTACCTGGACGAGAAGGAGATCGCGGCCCGGGATTTTGGCGGCGACCGGCTGCTCGACGGGCTTGTCCGGCTGCAGCTCAAGCGGATCTACGGGGAGTAGGGCGACTCCACTGCAATTTGTTACGTCCGTTAGCCTCCGGTTGCATTGCCCCGGAGGCTAACGGATGCAGTGAAACCCCACCCTTGTGTTTGCTATATGTAGCGTTCGGTCTTCAGAACGTACTCAGGGCGTGCGACATATTCCAGATACTTTACTTCTCCCGCGAAGCTCAAGTAAGCCTTGAACTTCTCAACAAAATCCGGAACAACAAGAGCCGCAAGAACTTCTTCCCGGGGACACCAGAAGGACTCGGTGGTCTCATTGGAATCTTTGAAATCGCCACCAACATAGGAGCAGGTAAAACCGAAAACCACCTTCGTGGGGATCAACCCATACCCGTTATAGCCTTGATATGTACCCGTATTGGACGACACGCAATACAGTCGCTCGACGGTGATATCCATATTGCTTTCTTCTCTTGTTTCGCGCAGCAAGGCGTCAATCAAGTTCTCTCCCGTTTCAACCTGGCCGCCTGGAAACATCCAAACACCTTTGTCACGATGCTTCAGCAGAAGAATCTCATCCTTGTCATTTTCTACAATGCCATATACCGCAACGATATGAGTAGGAAACTGCTTCGTATTACTTTCCATATGTACCCTTTCGCAAACGATATATGGGGCTGAGGTTATTGTACTGCTTCCGTTTGTCTGCCGAGGTCAACCGGGTGGAGTGTGGGATTCTTCGCCCAATAAATGGGTTCGAGATGCTAGGTAGTGACCGTCTTCACAAGAGCACCTCCAGATAGGTTCGAACATACTTATCGACCCGGAACAACCGTGCATACTCCATCAGGCGAGACAGATCCTTGTCCGGTCGCCGGACATATCGCTTCCAGGCATCGGTCAGCATCCCGATATCCATCCGATTGCGGCTACGGCTGATGTCGCATAGGGTGCGTTCCAGGTTGTATGTACGGATCTTACGGCCTTGAGGGGTGGTCGCATACATGGCACCGAGCTCCAAAAAGTCCAAATTGGTGTAAAAGACTCGGACATTTTCTCTGGCTCGCAATGAACTTGCATTGTAATGATCCGGGACTGTAATTGTATAAAAGTCAGGCGTGCGATCGGTCAGGTCATGCAGAAACAGAGCCGTTCCATGGGAGTAAACCGCTCTTGGACAACGACTTTGGATCCGATACAGGACATCGTCAAGGGCTGTAGGGGATAGATATACCCCTTGTGCAACCCGTTCCAGACCGCCTCGTTTGGCACGTTGTGACAAAGCCTGTCGCGAGATGCCGGCTTCAAGCGCATCCTTAACCAGAATCAAGCCCGAATGTGACTCCAGCAAAGTATCCAGCGGAGAGCGGCGGGTTACGTCTTTTTCCTGACTATTACCATTCATGCTGATAATGTACATAAATTCAGCGTAAATGTAAACAATGATGACCCGTTTCTCACTGCTTGACGTTACACGACATGTAATGTTACAATCCACGCAACGACAGGAGCGGAGGCAACCCCCATGGAAACGATCGTCCTGACCGGCAAGAAGGAACTGGATATCCTCATCAACCCGCAGCGACAGAACCTGCTTCGCCAGATGCGGATCGCGGGGGTGCCGATGACGCCCAAGCAGCTGTCGATCCGGCTCGGCATCTCCGCCTCCTCCGTCCAGCATCACCTGAAAAAGCTGGTGGAGCTCGGCGTCGTGGAGTTGAGCCATACCGAACGCATCCATGGGATCACGGCGAGCTACTACCACGTCCCGCCCAAAACGATCAGCATCGGCGGTCTGATCGGGGACGAGCTCGGCGACCAGCGGCTGGCGCTGATCCAGAACTCCATCTCCACGGTGTATACCGGCTTTTTTGACTACTGCAGACGTGGTGTCGAGAGCCTGAGAAAGGACGAACAGCACGGCGACATGCTCACCGGAATCGTCCATCTGACCGGGCCGGAGGCGAAAGAGCTGTACGGGATCATCCGGGCCTACCTGGATGAACACGAACAGGTCGGGGAGGGCAGCGCGCCCTGGGAGTACGCGCTGGTCGCCTATCCGGTTACGGAGCCGGACAATGCGTAAGACCCATCAAGCCGTCCTCTTCCTGAAAAGCTTTGCCACTGGCCTGCTGGTGCCGGTCCTGACCCTGGCGCTGCTTGCGCACGGTGCCTCCATCCGCACCCTTTCGCTCCTGCTCGGGGCTTACTCGGGCATTGTGATCCTGGCGGAATTCCCGACCGGGATTTTTGCGGACCTGTACGGCAGGAAGAACGCGTTCGTAGTGTCGGCATTGTTCCAAATCCTCAGTTTCGGAATCGTCCTGGTGTCCCGTTCCGGTGCGCTTCTTTTGCTCGCGATGATCCTGTTCGGCCTGGGACGCGCGTTTTCCTCGGGCAGCATCGACGCGTTGGTCATCGATGAAGTGTTGGTCATCATCGATGACTCCGTCGCCAGCGGCGTAGCCTTGGCGCGCGTGACGGCCCGGCTGTCCATTCTGGAAAGCGCGGGCCTCGCGATTGGCGCGCTAGCGGGCGGACTCCTGGCGGGCGTTCTGCCACGGTATGAGGCCAACCTCATCGCCAACCTGTCGATCACGCTGCTGCTCTTGGCGTTGACCGTGCTGTTCATCCACGAGAAACCGCTTCGGAAAAAAGACACCCCGCGCGCCGGGATGCGGCGAATCCGGTTGCAAGTTAAGGAAAGCCTCTCGTTTCTGTCCCGGAAAGGCACGGTGCGCATGCTGGTCCTGCTGTCGGGAATCACCGGATTTACACTGCTGGCCCTGGAGACCTACTGGCAGCCTGCGCTCGCCTCGATCACAACAAATACCCGGATCTTTGGCGTGATCGGCGTCATCGGGTTCGCTTGTGTGATCGCCGGCAGCAAGCTGACGGAGCGCCTGATGGCCCGCCATCCGGCTAGCGGTACCGTCCTGGCGCTCGGATTCAAGGCGATCATGGGTGTGTGTCTGATCCTGCTCGCTTTCCAGACCCGGACGGTGGCTTTTACGGGGGCGTTCGCGTTGGTCTACCTGTTCCTCGGGAGCGGCAGCGTAGCGGAGAACACCCTGCTGAACCAGAACGCCCCTTCCGATCAACGGGCAAGCATCCTGTCCCTGTTCTCGTTTGTGCTCCAGACCGGCGGGTTGCTCGCCTCGCTGTGCGGCTATTTGGTCAGCGCGGCAACGGACTTCAAGGCGATGTGGCTGGTGGCCGGTGGACTGCTGGTTCTGGTGGCCGGTTTGCTGGCCATGCGCCGTACGCAAGTTCACTGACATCCCCGATTGCGGACCTCATTATTTCATTCAGGTGTATAATCACACCCAGTAAGTGTGAAAGATGAGCGAATCGATGCAATTGTTCGTCCGGGACAAGACGTTCTACAAAACCGTGGCCGCCATCGCCATCCCGATCTCCCTGCAGAGCCTGATCACCATCGGCATCAACATGATGAGCAACATCATGGTCGGATCGCTGGGCGAGGTCGCGCTCTCTTCCGTTTCCCTCGCAAACTCCTTTATCAGCCTGTTCCATATCTTCTGCATGGGCATCGGCATGGGAGCCTCGGTGCTCACTTCCCGTTATTGGGGCAAAGAGGACATCCCCTCGCTGCGCAAGGTCGTCACGATCATGCTGCGCCTGACGCTGGTTATCGGAGGTATCTTCACCCTCGCGACGATCCTGTCGCCCGAGAGCCTGATGCGCATTTATACGCCCGATCCGGAACTCATCGCTTCGGGCGCGAAGTATTTCCGATGGTCCATCGTCAACTACTACCTGATGGGGTTCTCTTTGACCTGCACGATCGTGCTCCGCAGCGTCGGCCAGGTGCGGCTCCCGCTTCTCAGCTCGACCGGTGCGTTTTTCATCAACATCTTCTTCAACTGGGTCTTCATCTTTGGCAAGTTCGGCGCCCCCCGCATGGAAGTCGCCGGCGCCGCGGTGGGCAACATCATCTCGCGCACGTTCGAGTTCACGGTCATCTGCGGGTACTTTTTCCTGCGTGACCAGAACATCGGATACCGCGTCAAGCACTTGTTCGTCAAGTCCGGGGACATGATCAAGACGTATTTTGTCGTCAGTTTCCCGGTGCTGGTCAGCGACGCGCTGCTGGCGTTCGGCAACACCGCGGTGGCGATGGTCATGGGGCGCATCGGCTCGGGATTCGTCTCTGCCAACGCCATCACGACCGTGACGCAGCAGATGAGCACGGTCCTGATTTCGGGCATGGCCAATGCGAGCGCGATCATCACCGGGCACACGCTGGGCGAAGGGGACCCGGACAAGGCGCAGCGCCAGGGCGTCACGTTCCTGACGATGGGCCTGATCGTGGGAATCATTGCGGGCGGGCTGATCATGGTCTTTTCCGGCACGATCATCGGGATGTACAACATCACGCCCGAGACCCGCGCGATCGCGGAACAGCTGATGATGGCAGTCGGGTTCATCGTGGTGTTCCAGGCGGCCAACTCGATCCTGACCAAGGGGGTGCTGCGCGGGGGCGGGGACACCCGGTTCCTGATGCTGGCGGACATCCTGTTCCTGTGGGCGGTATCCATCCCGCTGGGCGCGCTGGCAGGGCTGGTCTGGCACCTGCCGCCGTTCTGGACCTACGCGCTGCTGCGGATCGAACATGTGATCAAGGCGGTCTGGTGCGTGTTCCGGCTGCGCAGCCGGAAGTGGATCAAGAGGATTTGATTTTTTCGCTCCTCCATCCCGGAAGGCTGATCCCTATCGAAGCCGTGACAAGCAGGACGGCCACCGCGATTCCATATCCGTTGACGACTCTAGCGTTCCAGGCAAGGGTCAACAGCGAAAATACAGCCGACACGATAACAAAGATCCGTGCCAGTCGGATCAATCGTGGCAACGGCCGCCGCTGGATCAAGATCGGGACCAGGAGTACCGCGGCGAGGACGGCAAACAGCGCCGCGAGATTCGGACTCCAATCCCCGTAACCTAGATGC
>CAZNGQ010000128.1:0-7603 GCA_964572095.1 uncultured Oscillospiraceae bacterium | reverse complement strand
AGCGTGATGCCCGCGCCGTTGGCGTTGACGCCCTTGAGCCAGTTCTGGAAGTCCAATTTCGTCTTGCCAATGTAGCTGGCGACCTCGACGCGGCCCAGGGAGTACGTGAGCTTGAGCGCGTCGGCGGCGGCCATGACCGAGCCGGACGCGAGGCTCTGGCTCACGAGTTTTCCCGCGTCGAGGCTGGACGAGTACACCGACTTGGTCGTGAGTGTGACGCCGTTCGTCTTGGCCCAGGCGCTGCCTTCCTCCTGGGTCAGGGCGGAAAAGTCGGGCACCGGGATGGGTTTGCCCTTGGAGATCACGACGTTGATGGTCTCGGTCCGCTTGATCTCGGTCTGGGCCTTGACGCTCTGCGACACGACGCTGCCGGACGCGACGTAGGCGTCAAAGTCCTCGGTCAGGACGACCGTGACGCCGTTGTCGGTCCCCCACTGCCGGATGGCGGCGGCTTTCATGCTGGTGAAGTCGCTGACGACCACGGTGTCGGACAGCGTCGCCGAGCCGAGCGAGACGGTGACCGTCGCCCGGCTCTTGCGGGCGAAATTGTCTTCCGTTCCGTCCGTCAGCGTGTAGCTGATCACGCCGTCGGCGGCGACAAGGTCGCTGTTGGCGGTGGCGATCTTGACCCCGGTCAGCTTGTTTTCCGTGATCCAGTCCTCGACCTCGGTCCGGGTCATCGACTCGATATCGGGCCAGGCGATCGGCTCGTCCGGATCGGCGCCGAGGGACACCACGATGGCGAGCGCGGCGTTCTTGCGGACGGAATCCCCCGCCGCGATCTCTTGGGACAGGACGATCCCCTCGTCGGTGTCAAAATCGTAGACGCTCCTCGCGGACAGCACGATCCGGTTCTTGGTCGCCCACACGGACGCCTCCTCGACCGTCATGCCGGCCAGCTCCGGGACGCGCACGCTGCCGGCGGCCAGGTAGAGGACGAGGATGACGGCGAGCACCACGACCCCGGCGGCGGCCAGGGCGATCGTCCGAATCCGGTTCCGGTTGCCCTGGACCATGGTGAATTTCTCCTGCTCGAAACTTTCCGGCTTTGCGGTCGTGCCAAACGATTCCAGGAAGCTTTTTCCGTCTGCCATATCCCTCTTCTCCGATCGGTGGTCGGGTCCGTCCGCCGGTCAGGCGGAGACCAGTTTGCCGTCCCTCAGGTGCAGGATCGTGTCGCTCTGGCCGGCGACTTCGTCCGAGTGCGTGACGATCACGATGGTCTTGTGGTAGTCGTGCGCCAGGGATTTGAACAGGTCGATGATCTCGCGCTGGGTGGCCGTGTCCAACGCGCCGGTGGGCTCGTCGCCGAGGATCAGCTCGACGTCCTTGGCGAGCGCGCGGGCGATGGCGACGCGCTGTTGCTCGCCGCCGGACAGCTGGGTGACGCGGCGGTCGGCCTTGGTCTTGACGATGCCGAGCCGGTCCAGGATCTTGTAGGCGAGCTCCTTTTTGTTGACCCCCAGCTTGCGGTCGATGATCATCATGTCGGACTCGACGTTCTCGATCGCGGTCAGGTAATTCATCAGGTTGTATTTCTGGAAAATGATCGCGATGTGGTTTCGGCGAAACTTCGTGTATCCCAGCTCCCGGATGTCCTTGCCCTGGAACCGGATGTGTCCGGTCTCGGGCACGTCCAGCGCGCCGGCGAGCGCCAGCAGCGTGGACTTGCCGCTGCCGGACGGGCCCAGGATCGTGTAGAACCGGCCTTTTTCAAAATCGTAGCTCAAGCCGTCCAGGACCTGCCGTTTGCGGATGCCGTCGATGTAGCCGTAGCCGACGTTGTCCAGCTGGAAAATCGTGTCGCTCACAATCCGTCCTCCTATGCCTTGCTTTCCGCATTGCCGTTTTCGAAAAAGGTCAGTTGTCGTCCTGCAGGATCCGGCGGGGCTTGTATCCCATGATCACGGTCAGCGGGATCGTCGAGCCGATCAGGACCAGCGCGGCGCTGGCGAGCATCAGCTGCCCGACCACCGTCGAGTCGACGGACACGTTGAACTCGTCGGCGACGCTCTCCATGTCGACCGCCCCGTACAGGGAGACGCTGCTCCGGTTGTTGAAGCCGCGGATGTTCTGCATCGGGTTCGCCGTCGTCGTGGTGCTGGTGCTCGCGATGATGCTGGTCTGGGAAAGCAGCTGGTTGTCGACGATCCAGGCGCTGACCCCCTTGGAGGTCGCGCTGCTGGACACGATCGAGACGCTAAAGGCGACGATGGCGATGACCATCATCTCAAAGACGAACTGCGACACGATCTTGAGCCGGCCCTCCCCGCTGGAGAGCAGCAGCCCGATCTCAAACTTGCGATCGCGGACAAAGATCGTGACCAGCGCCAGGATGATCGCCGCGCCGGCGATGAACACGACCCACAGCAGGATCGAGGTGATGAACGAGATCAGGTCGAGCGGCTTGGTCAGGGAGGCGTACTGGGTGTCGTCGGAGTACAGCGTGTGGTACTCGGAGGTGAGGGCGGGGGCGGCCTCCTCCTTGAACGCCGCCACGTGGTCGGGGTCGTCCAGCAGGAAGACGATGCTGCCGCTGGTCTCGTCGGACGTTTCGGTGCCGCTGAGGGCGCCGATCACCGCGTTGGAGGTGAACATCGTGTTGACGTCGAAGCCGTCCTCGACCGCGGTGTAGATGCCGATCACTTCGTAGTCCACGGGGGTCGCGGTCGTCGTGTCGTCGTTGTTCGTTGTGCCGCCGGGCGCGGCGCCCTGCCCGCCGGGCAGGATACCGCGGGTCTGGGTCACGACCGACAGCGCGACGATGTCCCCGACGCGCAGGGAGTTCGCGGTGGCGACGTCCTGCGAGACGATCACGACGTTGGTGCCGTTTTTCACCTCGTCCGCCGTCAGCGTCCGGCCGTCCGCCAGTGTGACATGGCCCAGGACGAAGTCCAGGTTCGCCGTCTGGTTGGTCCCGCTCAGGTTGAAGTCCGAGAAGTTGCGCTGGAACCCGCCGGTGGCGGACTCCTGGGTCTCCGCCGGTTCGATGGTGTCGGAATTGACATTGGCGGATTCTGTCACGTAATAGCTCTCGACATATTGGTTCTGTGCGATTTTCTCCGCGACGGCGAGGGACAGGGCCGGCGGAGTCGTCCGCTGCTGGCCGGGCGCGCCGCCGCCGTTGATCATGCTGGTGTAGTCCATCCGGTACTCGACGGCGCTGCCGATCTGGTTGCGGATGTAATCCTTGGACTTGCCGATGCTGTTCTGGATGATAAAGCCGGTGAAGATCAGGTTGAAGACGATGAACAGGATGATGAGCAGCATGCCGGTCTTGGCCGGCCTCCGGAACAGACTTTTCAACCCATGGACCAGAATTCGCGTCATGGTGAGCCTCCGTCGTTTTCAAGCGGGCCGTTTCCGTCGATTTCAGTGTAGGGACGGATGTTGGCGGCTTTGTGAACGAGCGGCGAAGAAAAGGGCGCGCGGACGGGCAAAGCAGTGGGAATTTTGGGGCAGATTTGATGCAGGGGGAATGGGGGGGATATCTCAAAATGAGATGCCCCCGCGCTTACTCCCCCTGGCGGATCAACGACAACGAGCCGGAGTAATTCTCAACGGTATACGTGATGGCCGAGCCGATCATCGGCGGGCCATCGAAGCGGACGATGATTTTCAGTCTGACGCCGTCTGCCCGCATGTTGATTTCCGGCTCAGCGTCCACAACCGCCGCAACCTCCGGCGCGGGCATCGTTTCACCCGTATCCGGATCCACCGCCCGGACTTCCCGGGTCGCGAGGTCGCATTCGTAGGCGACGGAAAAGGCAGACGTGGCAAGCGTAAATCGGATCGTGTCGGGCAGGCTGGTAACCTCTTCCACGGAGGTTACACCTTGCGGCATCAAAGCAAATTCCGCCGCGTACCGGCCGACATCGGTGT
This sequence comes from uncultured Oscillospiraceae bacterium, assembly GCA_964572095.1. GTDB lineage: Bacteria > Bacillota > Clostridia > Saccharofermentanales > UBA5734 > JAAYKS01. The sequence continues at coordinate 3,721 of CAZNGQ010000128.1, read as the reverse complement.
CATCCGGGTGACTGCGAGCCCAGACCGAGATGTTCCAGTCATGGTCCTCTGGTTTGCCATCAAAAAAGTACGTCGAGGTGTTTCCTGCATAAAACCGAACACGATGCGCTTCATCGTCAGGTCCGTATCCCTCTTCGTCCGCGAACCGGAACAACCCGGTCGCCCGTACCCCCTGAGCCTCCTCCCAACACTCCGTCAAGTACCCGCGGATCACCGTGGGATCGGTTGAGGCATCAACCAGGCGCCCAACTGCGGCCTCACGTCGGACAAGCCACAAGGGCAGCGCCGCATGGACATACGGCAGGTAGCCGTCTTCGCCGTATAGCAATACGGCCTCAAAGTAGAACGGGAGCGCCGCGACCCCATAGGTCGCCGCGAGTTCGGCCTTTTCTACAGCGGTTACAGTCGAATCGAGCAGAGGCAACAGCGCCGAGGGCGCATCGTTCACACGGTCGCGGAATACCGCCAAAACGGCATTGTAGTAATCGCTTATCCCGGCGCCCCATGCCTGCAGATAAGGCAGCATGTCAGCGCTCCAGCGGTCATCGACGGTTTCGCCGCCGTTTGCCAGGAAATACCGGATCGGACACTCGATACGAGCGATTCTGGCTTGGAACATGTTGGCAAGCAGATAGGTGGAAAGCGAATCCGCACCGATGTCCCGTACGATCCGGAACAGCCGGGGCAATGAGGAAAGCGGGACGTCCGCCAACGAATCGAACGGCCCGTCGAGCACCTCCCCCGGAAACCCTGTTGCTGAACTTTTGGAGACCGCCGAGGCAAGCGGCTCATTTGCTGCCATAAACGTATAGTATGCTTTAAAACTACCCACAAGGAGCCGATCTGGCGCAGCGTCCAGATCCGTAAAACATCGTTCCCAGACATCCGGGTCGACAGAACCATTATCAAAAGAGGCAGGAGGCATCGCGTCCTGAACAGGTGTGTAGTGGCCCCCAGCAGCGTCCCAGATCATGAACGCGGTGTCATAGTACTCGTCCCGATCCACGTTGTACTCGACGGTATCCGGCAGCGTTGAAAGCACCTCGGGGTTCGCGGTCCGCGGGATGGATGGGGCAGAGGTTACGGTCGGCACGGAGGTGGTTCCGTTCGTGGTCAAAACTGTTGTGGTGCCATCACCGGCTGGACGCCAGTACGGACGCGTAACCAGTGCGATCACACCTACAACGACCGCCAGCAGCACGAGATTGGCCGCCAGCACCCAACGGCGTCTGGTGCGGATTCGGTCCGGCGACCGACTTGGGGGCGTGGACGCGGGATCCGGTGCCGGGGTTTTCGCGAGTGAGACCGCGCGTTCCCGGATTCGGTCCTTGTTGAGAATTTCTGTGCCGATCGCCCGGCGGAACACGTCACGTTCTTTCATCGTGCTCTCCTTCCCGCTCATACTTTTCCCGGATGTCCCGCAGGGTCCGATAGATCCAGCTTTTCACCGTAGACTCCTTGGCGGACAACGCCGCCGCGACCTGTAGGAGAGGCATGTCGAGATAATAATGCAGGTAAATCGCCCGCTGCACGGGATCCGGACGGGATCGGAGGAACTCAGCGACCTCTCGCAGAACCAACCGCTCGACCACCTGGTCCTCGACCGATGGGCCGGTCCATTCCCGGTCCGTAATGTCCCACTCCTCCCCGTCCTCATCTTGCATCGTGAGCGGGACAGCGGCGATCCTCTTTTCCTGGGTGGCGTAGTGGCGGTGGATCTGGGTCCTGGCTACACGGAGTACAAACCCCATTGGGTAAGCGATGTACTGGACCCCATTACCGGACAACACCCGGTAGACCTCGGCGTATGTCTCCTGCAGGATGTCGGCGATATCCTCGATGTGGCCGCACCGTCGGGTGACAAACACCAGGGTTTTTCGGTAAGTCGACTCATAGATCTCGTCAAAGACCGTGGCGATCCCGGAGTCGTTCATCCTATTGCCACCTCTCATAGATGGAGTGTCGTAAAACGGGCGAATAGTTGCATGGAAAACTGGATTCCGGAAAACGAGCGTCAGGGACGCAGGGCCGATGCAGGCACCACCACAACTCCGTCCGGACGGGTCGCGGCATGATTCTGCAACCCGCATATCACCCCTAGAACCGCAGGTGGTTTTGCCTGCGGATCGCTCTCCATCCACTTTTTCAAGTCAATGAGCTTTCTTGCGGCTTCGTCGACCTGACTGCCACCCAGTTTGATCTCAAACGCGCCCCACTGGCCGTCCGGCAGCTCGATCACGGCGTCGATCTCCCGGTTTGCCGCATCCCGGTAGTGGTACAGCTTTCCACCCCACGACTCGGCATAAATCCGCAAGTCGCGCTCGACCAGCGCTTCGAACAGGAAGCCGAATGTCCGGAGATCGTTCCGCAACATCTCCGGCGTCGCACCCATAGCTGCGACCGCCAGTGAAGGATCGACGAAGTGTCGCTTGGACGCTTTGCCGACTCACACGGAAGACCGCAGATTCGGATTGAAGGCCGGTTGGTTCTCGATCAGGAAAAGGCGCTCGAGAATATCGAGATAGTCAACAATGGTTCGCAAAGCAATTTCATCATTATCGTCTTCATTGACATCTCTACACAGGGTCCTGTTGCTCACTATGGTGCTTTCATTTCTAGCCAGCGCACGCAGGAGCATCCCGATCTTTCGATGGTTGCGGGATACACCATCTACGCGATACATGTCATCCTCAACCAGAGCCTGTAAATAGACTCCGGGAACCACCTGCGCCTGTTGGAAATCCAGATCGATGCTGCCCGGCCAGCCTCCCCGAACGGTATGTTCGATCCATTTGTCCAGCGAGACATCATCTGTCCCGACCGGTTTCAATGACTCGTGAAACAAGGATCGCAACGAGACCTGGCCCGTGGAGACTCCCGATTCATACAGCGACATCGTCCGCATTTTCAATCGGGATATCCGTCCTGCTCCGCTGTGCAGAACGCCCTTGTGGTTTGGCGTCGAAGATCCGGTCAGAATGAACCGGCCTCGATCCGTCTGCTGATCCACAGCATGCCGCACGGCATCCCAGATCGAAGGAACCTCTTGCCATTCGTCGATCAGCCTGGGGTTCTCACCACTCAATGCAAGATCTGGACTCAACTCTGCCAGCGTCCGGTTTTGAAAATGGTTCTCGGGACTGCCGATATAAATGACACTATTCGCATGACGAAGCGAGGTCCAGGTCTTCCCGCACCACTTGGGGCCTTCCACGCAAATGGCGCCAAACGCCTTCAAGTGGTTTTCGATATCGGTATCGATTAACCGTGACCGGTATTCTGACTTTATCAACGACAAGCCGAATCCCTCCCCTCATAAAGACATCATACACGCAGCAATGTCTAAATGCACGGTTTTCACGGTTTTCGTTGCACGCTTTTCATGGTTTTCATTGCACGGTTTTCACGATTTCTATTGCACGGTTTTCAAGAAACGCCTGACACGGCCTCTGCTATGGGCTTTCCATGATCAGTCCAGTCGATGAGGTATGATGGATACAGTGCGACGAGCCAATTATTCCGTTTCCAGGGAGGGGTGCCCCATGAAGCGCATGTACCGGTTGATCCCCTTCGCCCTCCTGGCGGCCGCCATCGTGCTGATGTCCCTGCCGAACAGCACAACGATGGTGTTTGCTCCAGGTCCCTACGAACGTGTTTTCAACCAATACTCCTACTTCAATCTGATACATCTAGGTTACGGGGATTGGAGTCCGAATCTCGC